>JACQRY010000005.1 GCA_016206275.1 Nitrososphaerota archaeon | reverse complement strand
TTGATGGTGAAGGCATCGTGCAGCTCAGCAACATCCACATCCTTAGGACGTATCTTAGATGATCGATATGCATCTCTAGCTGCAGACACAACTGCAGGCCATGTCACATAATCAGGGTTGATGTTTCCGAAGGTTGCTCCATGCGATGATTCCCCACTCCCCAAGATCCAGACTGGAGTATCAGTGTAATCTCTCGCCTTTCCCTCAGAGGTTACGATGACTGCTGCAGCACCATCCGATTTTGCACTGCAGTCGAAGAGCTTCAGTGGGCTGACTATGGGCTTCGAAGCCATAACATCCTCCAAGCTCACAGGCTTCTGGAAGTGAGCATAAGGATTCATAGAGGAGTTCCTGTGGTTCTTCACCGACACCAATGCGAGCTGCTCTTCAGTCGTCCCAAACTTCCCCATATGCTTTTGAGCATAGACAGCACCCCAAGTGGCAGGGATCAGGATTCCTCCGCGAGTAAAATCCCAGCTTAGCAATGGCACCATCTTCTTATGCGTCATCTTTTCAACTCCAAGTACCAGCGCAGTTTTCACTATTCCCGCCTGGATCAAACCCGATGCTATCGTTATAGCTGTGCCCCCAGAGCTGCAAAGATTCTCTATCTTTGTGGCGATCTTGGGTCTTATGCCCAGGTTTTCGGCAGCTACTGCGGCAAGATAAGGCTCTTCATCAGCAGTCGCCACCAAAACAGCGTCAATATCCCTGGGCCGAACTCCGCTAGAGTTTTCAAAGCAAGCCTTCCCAGCCTCAGAGGCCAAATCCCTCCAAGAAGCTTCACGAACACCGAACTTGGTGAGCCCATACCCCACTAGAGCAGCCTTGGACAAGACCTACACCAGACAATACTGGAAGAAGGCTTTATACAAACCTTCTCAAATCTCAGGGATCTTGGCCGTCTCCCTAAGAGACTCCTCGAAGTCTCCGCCTACGATATTGTATTGAAGGATAAGTAGGGACGCGCCCGCATCTACAAATCTTTGCAGACTATTCTTACATTCTTTGGCAGGGCCGTAGATGCTAACTGCGTCAAGCAGTCTCCTTGAAACCATAGCGGCAGCCTCTTCCCTTCTCCCCGCCAACCATTCCCTTGAAATTTCTTCCACTTCTGAATAACCATAGTTTTGAAGCAGAGTTCGATAATAGGAGCCAACTGAAACGTAGTATGATACGGTTCGCCTAGCTTGGGTCTCCGCTTCCTTGGCGTCTCTTGAAGCACATGTCACAATACTGCACGCCACATCTACAGGTTTACTTGAGCTCTGAGACGAGGTTAACCGTATCTGGGACGATGCGTTTCGCACCGCGTCGATAGGCCTGAGAAAGAAGAGCACTCCATCAGCAAGACTTGTTGCCACTTGTATCATAGCGTTATTCACCGCAGCTACAAAGATGGGTAAATTTTCTTGAAGAGGCTTTACCTTGGTCTCAAACCCGTGGATCCTGATTATGCTTCCTTCATACGAACTGCCTCCGTCTCTCAGAAAGGTTTTGATGGCCTTCACGTAGTCCTCGATTCTCTGTAATGGGTATTCGAAGCGAGTAGAGTGCCAGCCTTCAACGATGCTTTTTGTGCTGGCTCCTATTGCCAGTATGAAGCGGCCTTTCGAAAGGTTGTCCACCGTAGCTGCAGCCATAGCCGTTAACGCAGCACTGCGTGAATAAATGTTCACAATCCCTGTTGACAACCTTACTGTATGAGTCAGCTGAGATAATGCTCCTAGAATGCTCATAGCTTCCGCGCCCTGAGTTTCAGCCAGCCAAACCGAGTGAAAACCGTGAAGGTCAGCCTCCACCCCGGCCACACATATTTGAGCCGGTGTCACGCCATACCCCAAACTCAGACCAATCTTCATCTTCAACCACTATTCTGAAAGTACAGGATTAATGTTCTACGTTCTTAGCCTCTTTCTTTTGAAGAGCAGAACCCTTTCATACTCCAGCACCGCCTCATCCTTCTGGTTCAACACAGTGTCCTTGAAGACCACTGTCCCTCTATCTTTCTTGCTGACCTCCTTCTTCTCTTTCACCTTCACCACGCAGTGCAATGTGTCTCCAACTCTAACTGCGGAGACAAATCTTAGGTTGTTAACGCCTAGAAGCGCAATCAGGGTCTCTTCGCCCAGGCCAAGACGGAAGTGTAGCCCCGATGCTACTGCAAGGGTTAGGAGACCATGAGCGATCCTAGTC
>JACQRY010000103.1 GCA_016206275.1 Nitrososphaerota archaeon | reverse complement strand
GTTAAGTTCACCAGTCCTGAACTTGACTCGTTCATAGACTGGTTCGCCCCAGAGATTGAGGGCTCTTCGCGGTGAGTCCTACCAGTCTTCTGGGTAAGGTATGTCGACAGCCATCTGGTCTGTTGCAGCGATGATTCTTGGATGAACTTCGCCTGCTTGGAGGAGCAGCGGAGAAACATCGGTATATCTAGCGCTGAAATGAGTCAAGATCAGAAGATTAGCCTCAGCGTTCCTAGCTAGCATAGCTGCTTCCCGGGCGGTTGAGTGAAGGTTCTCTACCGCTCTGCTCGCCTGATCGTCCCCGTAGGTAGAGTCGAAGATTAACACGTCACATCCCTTAAAGAACTTGGTGAGAGAAGTATTGGGTCTAGTGTCCCCTGAAACCCCTATCTTCCTGCCCCTCCTCTTGGAACCCAAAACCTGGCTGGGAAGAATCCGCTTACCCTTAACGGAAACTGGTTGCCCGTGCTGCAGCTTCGACCAAAGCTCGCCTTCTGGAACCCCCAGGCTACGCGCCTTCTCCCTGTGAAACTCGCCTGGCCGATCCTTCTCCTGAAGACAGTAGGCATATGAATCGGACTCATGCTCAGATCTAGCCGCCCTGACAACGTATTCATCTTCATCCAGTATCACTCCTGCACGAGTCTTCTTGAACCGAACTGGAAAGGTGAGGCCAAACCCTAGAATCCTCTTCCCCTCCCTTACCAGCGCCCAGACTCGTTCAGAACCATAGATGTCAATAGGCCTTTCTCGTCCAGCCATAGACATGGATTGAAGCAACCCGAGCAGGCCCACAGTGTGATCTCCGTGAATATGGGTGATGAAGACCTTAGTCTTGCGGTTAAGACCCAAGCCTGCAATAGAAAAAGCCTGCTGAACCCCTTCCCCCGCGTCAAAGAGCAACAGCTCATCTCCCCGCTGAATCGCAGTTGCACTGAGACCCCTACTTCTAGTAGGAGTAGCAGCTGATGTGCCTAAGAAGACTATTCGAAGATGCGTCAAGACACAGACAACTCACCAAAGGACGCAGAGTCAGCAAAAGAGGCTTATGGCAAGCTGAGAGACTTCTTCAAATGCTCAGCGATCAAAGGAGCTAAATCCACAGAGCTGACAGGCGAGGGAATAGAGTTTGTCCCAATGACTTCCGTGACGCCGGCACTCAAGATCTTTTCCAACGCGTTGCCCACCAAAAGCGGATGAGTACACATGGCGAAGACTCTTTTAGCACCAGCCTTAACAAGCATCTCCGCTGCCTTAACAACACTCCCACCAGTACTGATAATGTCATCAACTATAACTGCATCTCTTCCAGAAACAGGAACAGCCATCTCTTCTACCACAATCTCACCTGTATGCCTATCGCGATGCTTCTCAAAAGCGAAGTTTTCAGCTCCGACAATGCCCGCAAACTCCTTTGCCCTAGCAGAACCGCCGAAATCAGGTGAAACCACTAGTGGCTGAGTAACGTCACGCTTCTTCAAAATGAAATCAGCCATGATTCTAACGGCTGAAAGATTATGCAACGGTATTGCAAAAAGGGAGGCGGCAACACTGCTGTGAATATCTACAGTAGTCACATCAGAGATCCCTGCCATCTTGAGCAAGTGAGCAACGAGCTCAACACTAACCGCATCAGTCTCTAGGAAGGCGCGGTCCTGCCTAGCGTAGGGAAGATAAGGAATCACGCAATGGATCCTATGTCCTTCGAGACCTAGTTTTCTAGCAAGCAAGAGTCCTTGAAAAAGGTGGCGATCTACTGGAGGATACATCGACTGCACCAAGATGCAGTTGGGAGCGTCTACTTTTCCCATTAGTCGGACTCTTGTCTCGCCGTCAGGGAAAACGTCTGCCTTAACGTCGACAACAGGGAGCTGTAGCAGGTAAGCGATGGTCTCAGCTAGGTTACTGGAGGATGGGCCTGAGATCACCGCAAACCTATTCATGCCTATAGCTTCGTGGACATGCGTTACTATTTAATGGATTAGATAATAGACCCGGCAATCGTATATCGCGATAATGAAAAAAACTGCCAAATATAGCCATTCAAGCTTAAGACTTATTGCTTTTCTCAGTGTCTAGGGTGTAAGATTTTTAAGAAAGATAATTATGGAGCTTGCTGGGATGTCGGAGCAGTTCTGCCCTGAATGCGGAAACAGGATGATTTACGAAGCGCCTGTCAGGAAGTTTGTATGTAGAGGTTGCGGTCTCTTCGCGACAAGAGAGGAAATTTCAGATTTAAGACAGAGAGTTAAGACTCCTGTCTTGGACGAGGAAAGAAGGAAGAAGAAGGAGAGGGGCGAGTACCTTCAATGGTGGCTCAGCTCCAAAAAATAGCCTGAAGCAAAAAACATACTAAACCCTTGACACGCTTACCGTAGGGCAGCCCTGACCCTTTTGGTCAGATTCTCTCTTAGCGGCACGAACCCCGCTTGCCGCAGAAGACTCCGAGTAGTAGAGGTAAGATTCAAACTCCAAGCAACCTTGGGAAGACACCACCGAGCCTCATCCACCTCACTATTAGTGCGCAGAACACCTCCCACTGGTTCAGCAAAATAATCCAAAATAACAAAATGATACTTTACTTTCTTATTATCATCTCTAACGACATTTTCAAAGGCTCCGATCAAATCACCCACCCTAACCTGTAAACCCAACTCCTCCAAAACCTCTCTCGCAACAGCATCCCGAACCTCTTCACCCAACTCCACAATTCCACCGGGAACACTCCACTTGCCCTTACTCGGTTCATTACCGCGCTTAATCAGAACCACCTTGCCCTTCTCCCTGATTAAAGCACCAACCCCAATAATTGGGAGATTAGGGTAGAGACGTCTATTCCTCACCAATGAGTCATCCCTGGCCAACAGCCTCTTCAACCCTATCAACAACACCCTTAGCCTCACCAATCAAAGAAGAAAGCATACGACTTACCTTAACAGCGAGTTTCTTAGCTTCCTCCGCATCAACCGCGCTGCACATAATATGTATCTCAATCTTTGATACCCCGTTCTCGACGCCCTTTGGATGAGACTTCACATAGACACCCGGATTAGACTTCAACACTTCATCCAGCAGAGGAGACAAAACGGACTCCACAATCCCACTAACAAACAGAGTTACACTATACGAATACAGACGAACAATACTTTTCTCAAGAAAAGGAAGCAAAGACTCCTCGAAGATAGCCTTCATCTCTTTAGGCACCCCAGGCAAACACACGATGCTACTCTTTCCTTCTTTAACCAGAACCCCAGGGGCTGAACCCTGGGAATTCTTCAAAGGAATAGAGCCCTTAGGTAAAGTGGCCATCTTGACGCGAGCCGGAGTCATAGTATAATCAGATAGAACTCCTTCCGCCACCAAACTCTCGTACCGCTGCTTCATCACGCTAACAGCATCCTCATTCACCTCCATCCCCCTCTCCAACGCCCGCGCCACTCCCTGAAGAGTCATATCATCATACGTAGGACCAAGCCCACCTGACATGATGATCCAATCAGTCTGCCTGCTGATGGAGTCCCTAAGCACCATGGAGATCTCGCTCAAATCGTCTCTAATGGTAATTGCGCGCCGGACAAACCCCCCCATCTTAGTTATCTGAGTCACAAGCCAGTGAACATTCGTGTTTTCAACTCTGCCTATAAGGAGCTCATTTCCAACCGAAATAATTTCGAATACGGTTTGCTCCAAGACTGTTCACCGAGAGTCTGCTCTGGAACTCTTATCGATGAAGATCTCGGTTACTATTATGTGCTCGCAACAATCAGTCTCAACGAATGAATTCTTGTTTGAGTTCATCCCATTGCCCATCAAGCACTGCTGAAACCACGTTGTCGCTCACCACTCTTACCACAGCAGTGTGTGGAGTTATGACCTGGGCCAAGAACCCTCCCTCGCGGTCACCGTATCCCGCCTGTCTCGAGTCAAAAGTGATGGTGATAATATGCTGCTCAGGGAAGGACTCAAGTATCACAGCCTCTACAACCCGAAGCG
>JACQRY010000102.1 GCA_016206275.1 Nitrososphaerota archaeon | reverse complement strand
GAGGGTTCGATTCCCTTCTTCCGCCCTGAACGGGTCTGTTCGGTTTTAGAAAAGCTTAAATACTTGTTAACATTGCTACTTCAATGGCAGCTAAGAAGATCGACATTCACAAAGTCAGTCTTGATAAAAGAAAACGTCTATTCAAAGAGCGCTTTCCCGACGAAGCAACGCACTTTTTCAAGTTCCTCCAGCTACTCTCTCTTGGAGAAATAAATAAAGGTAAAGAGGTGGGAGAGAAAAGGCAGCGAAAGTACATCGACATGTTGAGTATCATCCTTGCTCATGTCAACAAGCCCTTAAACAGAATTACAAAAGCCGATGTCAACATGTTTGTTCAAGGCTTAAAGTGCAACACAATCAAGAAGCGTAACGGAGAACCCTATTCAGAGCTAACAAAACAAGACATCAAGCTTAATCTCAAAGTCTATCTTAGATGGAGGCGACCAAGAGATTATCAACAACTCACTTCTTGGATAGACACAAGAGCAAAAAAGAAAGGGCCTAACTGCCTAACTGAAGCAGAAGTGGAGAGCCTATACAACTCTTGCCCCTCTCCTCTTGCGAGGTTTATCGTGGCCATTCTCTTTGATTCTGGGGCGAGGATAGAAGAGTTCCTCAATGTCCGCTTTGAAGACATCACCGAGCCAACAGAGAGCTTTCCCTATTACAGAATCAACATGCGTGAAGAATTTAGCAAGACAATCGGAAGGAACATTGGACTTTATTGGAAGTACTCAACTAAAGCAGTCAGAGACCATTTACTCAAGTGCGACAAAAACGATCTACAGGCCCCTGTAGTTGCCAAAACCTACGACGCTGTCAGGATGTTCTTGAACCGTCTCGGTAAGAGAGCCTTGAAACGAAAAGTCAATCCCAAACTTTTTCGTAGTAGCTCAGCTACTTACTATGCCCCAAGACTTAACAGACAACAGCTTTGCATCAGATACGGATGGCGATTTAGCTCTGATATGCCTGATATTTATATCAAACGGGCAGGGGTTGAAGAAGAGCAAGTCAAAGACGCTCTTTTAAACACAAGCCTCAACAAGCTTGAAGAAGAGAATCGCGAGCTAAAGACACGTCTCGGGCTAATAAAAGAAACACATGACAAGCAGTTAGAAACCCTACAGAACGGACTCCTAGAGAATCAGGATGAACTTGGCTCACTACGAAACTCTTTGCAACTCCTCCTTCAAAAACTGCAACGGAAGCCTTTGCTGACGAGTAACCTCAAATAGCGAGTAAATCAGCTCAAAACTTTTTAACTGGCGCGACTTGTTCCCTTCATGACCGAACAATTAAGCAAGAGTGAGCTCATTGCAATTCTTCAACAACTAGTTATGGACAGTCAGAGAATTGAACTGGACAGTTCCAAGTTTGGGTGAACCGCTCTCATGCCGACAAGCTCAGGTTTGGCATGCGGGAGAGGTCCGCGTTATCGACGATGAATTTCTCCAGTTCATGCTCGCCGTGCATAGTGGCGAGAAAACTGGGGAGGCTCGAACGCAGAGCCTGGCCGGTCACCATCTCGGAGGGCGATCGATCAAGCTTCATGGTTCGCATCCAGCTGTTGAAGTGTTGCCAGACGCGACTGCCGAACTTGACGGAGAGGTACTGAAGGACGCCCTGAGCGATGCAACCGAGCTGCACGTAGCGATGGTAGGCGGCGAGTTTGTTCCGCACCATTTCGCGGTACTTCTCGCTCTTACGATGCAGGTGCTGATTTCCACTCCTCCTGCGGATAGGCGTCATCCACATCATCCAGAAGTGATAGGCGTAGGTTCCCAAGGAGTGGAGGGCCTGCTTGAAGCTGACTTCGATCTTGAAGCGGTAGCCGTAGAGCTCGATGACTTCCAGAGGCGTCAGCGAAAGCAAGGTGGTCATCAGGATGATCCTTCCACGCGTCGGGTGCTCGACCAGGACGAACCGAACCAAAGAGCCGAGGGGGCGCCAGAGAAGATCGATAGAGAAGTATCGGATCTCGAGGTGGGTTTCGCCGTAGACGGGACTCGGCGCGGTTGAGAAATCCCCAGAGCGCTTCCAGAGGTCCCTGAGGCGGACCTTCTTGCCGTAGACCCTGGGCCGTCCACGTTTGCGTTTCTTGGGTACGGCAGCGGGCTGGAAGGCGACGCTGGTGCTGCGGACTCGAGTGACCAGGTGGTGGCCTTCACGAAGCAAGGGGCGGATGACTTTCTGGCTGGCGTAGTAGGCATCAACAAGGAGGATGGCTTTGTGTAGGAGAAGTTTTGCGATGGGCAGAAAAAGCGCCACCAGTTTGTCGAGGAGGGTTCGCTTGTCGCGGTTGGACCAGACAAGACCCTCGTGAATCCGACTGACCAAAGGGACGCAGAAGAGGCTACCGAGCCCTTTGGCGAGCAGCCCCAGAGCCTGAAAGGAATGCCCCATGATGAACGGAGGCTTGGAGTTGTCCTGGGATTCCTGGTGGAGAGCCTTCACCGCCGGCATCTTCTTTCCTTCCTTGGGCACCTTGAGCCCGTCAGCAATGAGTAGCGGGTAGCCCTGGCAGGTAACGGGGACGAAGAGCTTCAGAACGAGCCGAGTCCAGAGCTCCGTGAGTTTGTCGAGTTTCAGGGAGCGAGTGTGGAAGAGGTGTAGGAGGCGGCGGTACTTCTCGGGTCTGAGGAAACACGAGCGGACGAAGCTCGTGACGCCGAAGAGTTCTGTGCGGATCGAGAAGCCAACGAGGGCGAGACACATCCAGAGGAAAGTTCTCTTCCTTGAGCAGGCCTTTCTGAGTTCCAGGACACAGCGGAACCATTCGATCCAGAGCACCATGGCATCCCTCTCTTCTCTTCTTTTCCGTCTTATCCGATAGCAGTAGAATGCTATCGGATTCATGGCGTATAATAACGCCCTGAGAGGAAGCTGCAAATGGAAAACAGGATCGGCGCCCTCGAACGTCAGATCGAGAAGATCAAGACTGAGCTCACGCTGCTCGGGGATCTACGACCAGGATCGCTCTCGGAGCAGTACAACGTCTGCGGGAATGCAAATTGCCGCTGCAAAGACGACCCACCCAAGAGGCATGGCCCTTACTACCAGCTCAGCTTCACACGGAAGGCAAGAAGTCGCACCAAGTTCGTGAAGAAAACGCAGCTGTCCGAAGTCAAGAAACAGTTGAAGAACTACGCCCGACTTCGCAGCCTCGTCGACCGTTGGATTGAGCTCTCTTCAGAGCTTTGTCAGCTCAGATTGGAGCAAAAAGAGTAGTCCCCAACGCCCAACAGCTCCCGGAAAGACCCCGTGGAGAACCTGGAACTGTCCAGATAGAAAAGCCAGGAGATCTTCAATCTTACGTTTATGTAAAAACACCGCTATTCTTAATCTCTGAGTATGCTTTTGAGTGTTCAAGGAGGTATAAAAAAATAGACAATGAGTTCTTGCAGTATTGCAAGGCCTTGAACGCGGTAAAGCTCGACTTCAGTGAGCAGATAGTAACAAGACAGTACTATGCATTTGCCCTGCCCCACAACCTAATTCTGCTTAGGGATGGCGAGCGAGTAGAGCCACTAAAGACAATTCCTTCTTATCAAGGCCGGAATCCATTTCTAAAACTTGATGAGGCGCTGCGAGCCAAAATTAATGCTATTGCCAGCCAGAGCCTTCAAGCTTATCCGCTAGAGTACAGACAAGCGATAGAAGGATTATTGAGAATATCAAATACTACTAACGACGATGTATCTCCAACGATAGCTATCACAGAGTTCGACAATGTTTACTCCATAAGTCAGCTACAAAAACCCGGAACATACGACATAGTGATCAGGACATTCAAGACTTACAACATCATTGGTTCAATGTGGGATGATAGAGAGGTAAGGTACCGTATTGATTTTAAAAAGTTCAGATAGCTCTCCTTGCAGTTTTTATAGAAGTGATACAGTATGGCTGTTGAGAGAGTCTAGCAATTGAAATCGAGACGGGCAAGGTAGATGTGCTTTTGAACGTGAAGCAGAATCTCCTGAATGGGATCAAAGGTTATGGTGGTCGCGACGGACGAGACAGCGCTGAGGAACGTAGACAAGGAGTTATTGTCTCAATAAAGAGACCATGCCCTGTTCCTTGTTGCTGCATGATGTTCTCAACTGTTGTATTAAGAAATAGGATACTTAGAGACAGGAGCCGGCATGAGTACCAACTGGATAGAAGTACTGCGAACATGGGCTCCCATTGTCATAAGCGTGGTGTCTCTTTGCATTGCTGCTTTCTCATTAGGATGGAATGTCTATAGAGACGTTGTTCTCAAGGGCAGGATACGGATCTCTCTTAGTATCGGGAACATCGTGGGGCCGGAGACAGAGGCTTCTCCAGAGATGATCTTTTTGAGTGGGGTGAACCTTGGCCCAGGCAAGGTCACGCTTGATATGATTCGGACGGTTACATATAAAAGATTTCTGCGTTGCCTTAGAATCATTGAGAGACACAGCTTAGTAGTGAATGACTATAGAAATCCTATGACCACTCCATTGCCATCCACCGTTGATGTCGGTCAGAGATTCAACGTCTTATTGCCATATTCCAAAACCGGACTATTGGCGCAGCAGTTTTCCAGAATTGGACTTGGTGATTCTTTTGGAAGAGCACATTGGGTTTCAAGTAAAGATCTTAGACGGGCGAGGCGACAACACGTAAAGGATTTCCCGAGTTGAAGAGCAATCCAGTGCATCGCCGATAAGCATGGGCTGTCCGTCAATGACGCTGAACGGTTATGTTCGAGTATGCTCGAAGCATCAGGTTAACGGGTCTCCGACTGCCCATCTTCATCAGTAGCACGTCCCACACAGCCAACACCCCTCCACCCGTTTCCTGACAGCAGGGCAGTCTGTCTCGCCTTCGGGAACCCTGCCCACGTAGCGCGTCCTTGAGCCGTGAACAGGGAAGGTGACAGCAACCTCGAGAGGAGCAGGAGAATCTTCTGGCCTGCGAAGATACGCTCGCCTGTCAACAGGTACCTCTTTCTTAACGTATTCCAAAACTGAAGCGGGTGTCGTGGCGTCTAGAGAGAACATCAACCTTGGCATTGCTTTGTGCGTGTCAACTCTGCGCGTGAAGCCCCACCAGCTTCCCCCGTATTCTTCGATGTAGTTGACAAGCTCCTTGTGCTCTGGAAGGAGCTCTCCACTACCTGCGAGCCTGATGGTTCTGCCTGCTGCTTCGTCCACCATCTTCCGAGCAAGATGTTCAGGATCTTCTTCAATGAGGCGATTGACCGCAAGGCTTTTGATAATTGCCCCTCGATAATACTGTCTGCCTTGGCAAGCGTAGCATACTTCACTGCAGGCCTTTGTTGGTTTGCAGTTGATGATTGGCAAATCGAGAGAGATGGAGCACTTGGAATTCTGTGAGAGGACAGGCATGTTCCAACGCATTCTTACTTTTATTTCATCTTCAGGAATACCCAGTTCTTTTTGTAATCTCAGTTGATAGAGATTTGGCTTTTCTTCTCCCACATAAACAACCTCGATGGGAGAAGAGCTTACTAGTTAATTTAGTTTGAACTGGTTTGCGTGGTTTTTTGCGATAAGGAGCGAGCTACAATGACAGAATATGATGTGAGTTGCCTATGTCACCTTCGCAAGCTTTCTCGCTTCAAGTCTCGCAACTGCTTGAGAGAATGTACCGATTGCTTTCTGGTCTTGCTGTTCAACGAGTATCTTGTAAAGCTTGTCAGCCGCTTTCTTGAAGTCCCGGAAGTAAGCGTTACAGTGAAATCGAAGATGCTCTACTCGGTAAACTGGAACCCAATCAATCCCCTTATCGTCTTCTGGTAAGTAAGAGGGCTCATTGTGGACACAACAATCGCCTTTCACGAAGTATTCATGAACTAGTCCACATCGGAAGATTTCGTAGATACCGAGTGTCTTCGATTTTGCGCCAGGCTTCTCAACATAGGAGACCTTGAAATCCTTGTAATAGTTTTGGTCACCTTTCCATTCAAAGGTCTCTAGCATCGCATTGAAGTTTGTCTTACTATTCCCTTCTAATCCAAGCTTGCCTGTAATCAACCCGCCCATGAAGTCGGTGTAACTGAGAAGGGAAAGGGCAACAACGTAATTGGCTTTAGCATCTACGATACACTTTTGGATGTCAGAGAAGATGAAGCCGAAGATGTACTTTTGAAAGAACGCTTCTATTTCTTTAATAGTCTTAGGCATAGGGGGGTCATCCTGCTCGGAGCTCTTACGGTAAGGATGAAAGGGCAAAGCGTCAAGGTAGCGGTCACGTGATTCCCGTTTGGAAAAAGTTGAAGGCAGATTCTGGTCAGAGAGAATACGAATAATCCCCTTCCGAAGCAGGTTCTCTGAATCAACAAGTAATTGATCTGGATTGCCCTTCTCCTGTTTGGAGGTTAGCGGGGAGCCATGAGCAATCTTGGAGCGTAATTCGTAGCCCTGCCGTGCCACCTTGAACAGTTCTCTTGCCTCTTGCGCATCCCCTGCTACAAAGAATGCGATGCGTTGGGAGATTCGGAACGAAAGTTCAGTATCAGTTCCAAAAGCTGCTTCTAAACCCATCCAAATGAGAAGGTATCTGACCTCGAAGCTTTCATCCGTCAGCGCCCGCCACAGTAATTGAATGGCTTTCCAAGGTGCTCCGCTCTTGTCGAGATTGAAAAGGGCAGCGTTCAATTGTCGGGCATCTTCCAGCTTAGTGATTGTCAGGCGGTTTGCGATATACTCCTGTCTTGGCCAAAGACGGTTCATCGACGTGATCCCACGCCAAATCCAGGAAGAATCTTCACGCTGTTCGTAGTCGACAACAAACTGAAAGGAGAACTGGGAAGGTTCAGCTATCCAGACTGCCAGATTGGCAAGCTGGATCTGCGTCAGCGCCCGCCTCTGTTCTTCGCCAATGTGTTCAGCCTCGTAGGAAATCTGGAGAGCCAATTTGCAGTCATTCAAGAATTCACGGTTGCCAAAATCGAGTATTTCCTGGACCTTCTTGTCTTCCTTCATCCAAGGCGGAATCTCTAGCAAAGAAACTCCACATCCAAGGTCAAAGGGCTGTGAGAAGTCTTTATGCTCTCCGAAGTATCGAACAGGGGCTATCGTAATCCACTTGCCCAATGCAAAACCTCCTAGAGTTCTATGAAAAGCCTAACTTTGGTGGGATGGATGGTCATTACAAACGCTAAGTGACTCCTTGCCCGCAGAAGACTGATCTCTTGTTGCCATAATACAAGGGAAGAGCCATAACGCGTTGGCTCTTTCACTGGTGGTGTCACTAAACCTGGAGCTGTATATGGCAAATACCTTAAATGATGCTTTCCTATTGGGACCCCAAGCTCTCCAAAGGGTTCAAAAATCTCTCTAACACTCTCCTTACTCGGCGCTAACGTTCTCCCTGAACAAGTACTTGTATTTCACCCAAGAACGCTTTATCCTTGGACAAGGGTTGCTATGCATCGGATATAACTTCGGGTTCGAAAACTTTATTAATATCTACCCCTTCAGCATGTTATGGATTATTCGCAGCTGGAGAGATTGATTGGAGTAGCACCAATCCCTCCAGTCCTAATGGCTGACTCGGACCATGAGGTCCTAAGATACTTAGAATCCTCGTGCAGTGATATCATCCTAGTTTCAGGCGAATTACATCCATCGCTATACAATAATAAGGCTATCGCTCATTGCGTTACCGAGATCCTTCGCTCCGGTAACCGAGGCATACTTGCATGCTGGGGACCTGTCACCTTTCTCGATGCTGACGGATACAACCCCTTATATTATCTATTTGTCAATGCTCCGACCAATCCTAAAGTCTCAGTCCTCCACTCCTTACACCGCCAACAGTGCCATTTCTGGAATTTTGCCGATACAATTCTATACCACAGACCTTATGGGTATTCTGCAACTCTTTCACAGAGATCGACCTATAGAGCCCAGCGATCTGGCATTGACAAAGCCATCCTCTCCTCTATGGAAGAAGAGTTGACAGCAGGCGATGTCGTCCCGGTGTCGCTAAATACCGCAAAGGAAACCTTTCGGCTTCTTCGCGTTTTAATAGATAGTCGAGGGGCTGTTCGTCGATACTTAAACCCTGCACGCCCGGAAGCACCCAGAAATTATTATTGTACACTCATCAGCCAATTACCCGATTCGCTTGCTATCCACTTCCGAGAGGAAGAAGACAACCACTTGCGCGTAGATTTGTTTGTGTCTGAGACCATTGTTCCCCAAGTAAGTAAGAAGAAAATACAACAATACAATTGCTGGACCGCCGACCGTTTTCCGGAGTTCCACTTGACTTTCTGTACGTACACAATCAGACCGGAGGCTCTGAGGTATCTTCGCGACCAAAAGGGAGTAATAACGGTATCCAGAACTGTTGAGTAGACCAATAGTAGCTAATTTGCTCAGCTACTCTGCGCCGATGGTCGTATCGTATCTAGAAATGTCAAGAGTCCACAACGCAAATCCTCGCCGTGTCTCCTGATTGCATGTATCTTAAAATGGCGACACATGCACTCGGTAACAAGTAGTCCTCCTACATACACAAGACGTCGGTGTTTACCAAGCTCCAGTGGTGCAGCCTCGATCAAAGTTCGAAATTCATCTTTTCTCATAGAAGGCTTCAGTGACCCTTCATCTGGTTCAAATACCTCTCGGGTGAAACTATCGAAAGCATTCTTAATCTCATCCCGCCACACAGAATCTTCTGCCTTTCGACCAAACACTTTTTGAAAGGCAGCTGCTACTCCTCCCACACCGTACCATACTTCTGGAGCAAAGTGTTCCACCAACTCACATTTCTCAGCAAACTCGCGCTTAATTGATTCCATAACCTTAGAAAGGGAGTGTCCCTGCATAACCAACGCTGTTATGCGACCGGCTCCGAGTGGCAATGATGTAAAGTGTGTAGAATCCGGAAGAAGCAGTACTATCTCGAGGGACCCTGCTCCCAGGTCAAAGATAACCCTGGTTTCGTTCTCCGGTAGCTTGGGCCGGATTGCTGCTGTGAGAAGTTGTGCTTCCACGAATCCGTCTAAGATGTGCACAGGAGCTCGCAAAGCTTGGTCTACAGCTTTTTCTACGTTAGCTAAAAAGGCAGCGTTGCTGCGCTGCAAATCCCTAAATACAGCAGTAGCGACCACAAGAACTTCGTCCGTCGGAAGCGTGGCCTGGCGTGTCATTACTAATCTCTTTAGCTTAGTAAGCCACTCGATAATTGTTGGGAGCACTGTTGCATTAAGGTCTGTACCTGTATGAGCATACAGTCCGAGGAGATTATGATCCTTCTCGGGTTCTTCCATATAATCGATCATTATTCTGTTTGCATGATCTTTTGGAATTAAGCTGCCCTTGAAGGATGTAGACCCGAGTTCGATAAAAAGAAGATACGATCTCGCTCTTGAGGATTGGGCTGGAAGCATTGTTTGACAGGGCCTTGTTTGATTTTGCTATCGTACAGCGGTTTCAAAGGCGTATATATTTCAAGCCGTTTTCGCTTTAGTTTTGCATGGTTGGGCAGTCCAGCAACAGACTCAAGCGACCGAGCTCTGCTCTGGATTGTAGTTTTGTCTTCCTTCGAATGGCATGTAAGTGCTTGTCAATAGTTGACTCGCTTCGATTCAATTGCTTGGCTATCTTCTTGTCATCAGCGCCCTGGCCAAGGAGTCGCGTCACGTCTTTCTGCTTGTCTGTGAGGCTTTCCAGCGTCCTGAGAAGCTGTGATGAACAGCCACCGATGAAGATGGCTATTCCCTCAACCTCGAGGATGCTGAGGAGTTGCGGCTTCTGGCTGCCATTGAGCTCTTGGGCAAGCTGGCTGGCGTACCGAGCTCGCGCATGCTGGAGCATTCCACAAAGTCCCACCTTGAACCCATGACTGGAACTGGAACCGCGCAGCGTTTCCATCTATCTGCCCTCCCTCCACTTGACTCGAGCCCTTGGATTGCTGTTCTCGCCATCTCGCTACTCCCTTGCGACGAAGGCGTGGTTCTCCCTTTTTGAAGGAGTGTCGGCGGGAGCGCAGAACGTTCCCGTAAAAATGGCCAAGTTCTCATAAAAGTTTGGTTTAGGATGTCAGCAGACGGCGTAAGATTTTATTTCTAAAGGAGTTGTAATCAGGTCTTCCTCGCCTTGTTCTGGATGGTCGGGGGAGACCTCCGGGGCCACGGGTACACGGGAAGGGCTTGCTTGGCGGGTGGGTTCTCGTGCCGGCGAAGGGGCCAGTTTTAGGCCTTGGTGGTTCAGTTTCTGGTGGACCGGCGGGGCCAACACCGAGTGGTGGGAGGAAGCCTGACGACGGCTTTCGAGAGCACTGTGCCGGCGTTCAGCCGGGGCTGCATTCATCATGGGCGGTGCAGCCTTCTGATCGCCAGTCGGCGAAGAGAGCCCGAGGTCGATGGCAGCAAGGCGGCAGTTGGTGAGCTCGAACAGCTCCAAGGTTTCGCCGGCGACAGCTGACCGTTTGCTTCTCCCACAGCCCCGGACATGGCGTGAAAACACCATGGAGGAAAAGCGCCATGGCGCTTTCGCGTACCTTGACAAGCCCTTCCTGATTTGGTCTCCTGTTTGGGAATCAGTTTCAGAACTTTCGGATTCGTAGGCGCAATCCCTCGAGGACTGCCAAGACTCAACGGAGAATTCCAATGAGCGCGAGGCAAAGTAGGATGCTTTCAGCTTGTTGTGGCTTGGCGATTGTGGCCGTTGTCGCAGCTATCTTGCTCCTGAATGCACGAGGAGCTGGGGGTGGTGCGGCAGGAGCTGCTCAAGCAGCCTTGACCGATGTGGGGAGGTTCAAGCTCGGAGCAAAGCTTGGAGAGGAGAGGGCTGGGTTTTCTGGTTTGCCAAAAATACAAGTATTTGCCAATTCATCAGACCCAAATTGGCCAGCAGTTCAGGCCTGTCTCCAAGAGGCTGCCATCGAAGCAGAACTGATTGGCTCGTTCACGGCTGTGCTTGTTGACACGTCTGACCCTCAAGAAGCGCAAGTAGAGCTCGGAGCTCGCGAGCTTGGCTACCAAGTTATTCTGACAGCGCTCAACGGGAAGTTCCTTGGCGGACTGGCTGCTGGTTTCGCCTGCCGGGATTTGCTAGCTCTTCTTCGCACTATTAAAGCAGAGACCGTCATCCGTCCCGAGAAAAGCCCGATTTACGCAAGGCTTCTTGAAACAGCACAGCCGATTGACTGGCTTATTCAGAATAGCGAGCGGGCGAAGGCAGACAGGTTTGTTGATTTCCTTAAAGAGTTTGAAGGCGTTGATAGCCCTGCTGTTCGGGCAGCAGAAGCGAGCTTGAACCGATGACAAAGCAAAAGCACTGGATACTCGCTTCAGGCCTTGCAGTTATGTTTATTATTGGATTGACAATCTTGTTTATCAAACACAACGGTAGAGTTCGTGAAACAACCATAGCTTTCAGAGTTCAGTCTGGAACACAACTGGATAAAGAACAGCCTGTTATAAACGACCCAGCAGTTGAGCAGCCTAAAGCTCAAAAAGAGGAGAAGTTAGCAGAAGTGGCTGGAACAAAACCAGTGGAAGAGAAGCAAGAGACAGCAGACGAAGAAAAGCCGATTGAAGAGGTTCTAGCACAAGCAGGGGAAGATCCTGGAGCAGTGTTTTACATGAGCAGGGTTAGAGAAGCTCTCAAAGAAAGCAATCCAAAGTTTGCTCGTGAATTACTAAGACAAATGAAAGAACTACATCCAAAGTCTATCCTTGTCAGTGAAGCAGAGATTCTGTTCGAGGAAAGGCGGTAGTGCCATGAACTCTCTGATTCAAGCAAGTGCCCGAAAGGCTCTTAGGAGCTCCCTGCTTCTTGGACTGGTTCTCACACCTTTGGCGAGCGTTGCTCAAGAAGACGACTACGAGTTCATGCCGCCTCATGCCTGGCGTATTCTTGGCGAAACAGGCGAAGATGATGTCACCTCAATTCTGGCAGAAGGTTTTCCTGGGTTGAGGGACGAGGTTGGGAAGAACTTTAGCATTGAGCCTGTTGACGGCTCTGGTGGTTTAGACAATGTAGCTCCGAGGCTTTCTGCAGAAGAAGGCCCTGGAGGCTTGGAATTCAACCCGTCGCCAACGTACAGGACAAGATACAAAGGCGCGACAGACTACCCAGCAGGAGCAGGCACGCGAGTTCAGGGAAACAACTGGTTCATGAAAATTCCTTACGCAATCTATGACGCAGGCACTAACGAATACAGAGTAAGATTTGATGCTAACACATTCAGAGTTTACACAAATCTGAATTCAACAACTTGGCTTGGAAAGTACGGAAATGCCAATTCAAAGATTGTGAAGGTTGGCACAGATCTTCACCTTTATGATATTGGAGGTAAGGACTACTTCTTTCCCTCTGTCTATGGTTTGAAATGCTCTTCCATTACTGGGGTTGGTTTGAGTCAGATCACTATTACCTATGGTGGAAGCTCAATCACTGTTCTTCAGAAAGATTCTGGTGCAAATGATGCCAGACGCTTCACTTACACCCTTAGCTCTGACCGTATTGATAAAATTGACATTGAGGAGAAACAAGGAGTAAATTGGTACGTTTACCGAAGAATTGACTTTAGTTACTTCGAAAACGTTCCTGGAGCTGCAGAAGGTAGTACTGGCGATCTTATTGGCGTAGACGAATTCACCAGAACGTCGTTTAATCCTCCGGCCTGTCCTGGGACAAACTGCTGCGATAATCCGAGTGATCCTAGCACTTGCACAAGAAATTGGATACAGCGACGCTGGGTGTTCAAGTATTACACTGGGACTTATGACGCAACCACAAACCCAGGATATCCTTATCAAGTGAAGTCAGTTCTTGAACCTCAATCTGTGCGAGATTTTGAGAAGAACAATCCAAGTGTTAACATTTACACACAAACCACAAGCCAGCTAGCAAGCTACGTTGACAGAACTTATGAGTACTTTTCAGATAAACGCTTGAAAAAACTCGATCTCAAGAATGGTTGTGGCTGCGGTGGAGGCGAAGGAATGCATACTTATACATGGGATATCAATCCCTCCACTCCTTCAGACTTAAACACCTGGTATAGACGCTGTACGATCACCATGCCCAATGGTTGCTCAAGTATTATTGACTACAACAAATACGGACAAACTTTTAACTCAATTGCTCAACAAACTGCGGGTGATCCAAACTCAAGACGCTGGATTCGTACCTGGCAGCGCAATACCACTGGCCAGCTTACTGATAGTTACTCTGTCAAGACTTGCACTAGTTACAATGACACAACTCACGTTGTCACAACCAATACAACCGCAGGAATGCGCTTTATCTATGCGTACGACACCAACAAGGCACTGGATAATATTGTATTGCGTGATCCTGGCAATGGGAATCTGAACTACCAGGGAAAGAAAGTGTTCAACTTCTTGACAAGCGGAGATCGGCGGAGATTTCTAAGAACGTCACAGACAGTTTATCCTACCGAGACGGCTGATCCAAATAATGGAAAGACCACGACCTTCTCTTACACATACCATGCTTCAGACCCGCTGGCAGTGAAACTGCGAACAACAACTTTAGCTGTCATTGCCACAACTGACAATGGCTCTGGCTATTCAGTTAAGCTTGAAGATTACTTTGAAACTGATGTGCGTCACTCATGGCACAAGATGAGTCATGATCACAACAACGATGGCACACCAGAAGAAAAGCAGGTTGATTATACAGGATACGATGCAAACCGTAGAACACCAACAAAAACCGTTGCCGATGTAGATACAAACCAGATTTCACCGCCCGACACAACCTTCAACAATCCTGGTGGTTTGCATCTAGTTAGTAACATGACTTATGACGAACAGCGTCGTATTACCAAGAGTGAAAGTCCTAGTTTCAATGCGTGGGACGGTGCTGCTATTGTCCCAACAAGAACAACAAGACAGTGGTTTTACACAAAGCTCTCTGGCGGTGAGTTTGTTGTTACTGAATATCCGCATCTGGATGCCGCGTATTATCATGCTGCAATGGGTTTGACAGTTTTCGATTTTGAAGGGCATGTCTTGACCTCTGCCCTTGGAGAGCTGAGTTCTGCTAAACGCGACACCAACTTAAATGATGACTTTGATCCCGGACAAGCAACTCTTGAGTCTGCGTTCCAAGGAATAATTGTCCAGCGAACAGATAACACCTACCAAGGAGATAAGCTAATACAGACCGATGTTTGGAGCGATGCCGACAACCCCTCTGCTACAAAGTTTACAACGTTGCACACCTATGACGCGACAACAGGAAGGCTTTTAAAGACAACCAATCCAGCAGGGACAAAAGCACGTTATACGTATGATGTATTGGATAGGATAAAGACAACAGAAGTTGGGACAGATGATGGCAATCCTGGAAACATGACGCTTGTTGAAGAGCTCTTCTACGATGATGAGGAGGACAGTAGCTCGAATGTTGGTGACGGGAACATTACGCAAATCAATCGCTACACAGCACAAGGGAGCGGAGTGAGGACCACACAATTTACCTTTGACTACCGGAACCGAAAGACAGAAACGATTGGCCCGCTGGCTATCAAAGAGACGTATAGCTACACGAACAGAAATCAAGTAAAGATCACACAAAGCTTTGACACTACCGGCGGCGGTAATACTCTCATGGCAAAAAGCGAGAACTTCTACGATGCTTGGGGACAAGCATTCGAAACGAGAATCTCAGGAGTTTCTGGCGGAGTTGAGAACGGTTACACGAATGTAAAGTATTGGGGGAATGGTCGAGGGCAAACTGTAAAGACACTCTCACAGGCTAAAATCTTTAACAAAACACAGTACGATAAGGCAGGGCGCGTTACTAACCAAGCAGTCAGTTATGACACGGCCGAGACAGCCTACACGGATGCTGATGATCTCGTGGGCGACACGGTAATCGAAGAAACACGCTATGCGCTCGACGGAGTGGGAGGAAGCGAACTCGTGGCGAGTTACCAGCGCCGACACAACGGTACGGGCACTGGTGGATTGACAGTGGGTGTAACTGGCAATGGGAGAGCGCAGTACATTGCGAGTTGGTACGACAAGCTGCATCGCCAGCGCCACGGCGTCACCTACGGCACCAACGGCGGAACCGATATGACGGCGCGGCCGACGGGGAATCCTCCCTCTTCTTCAGGTCCTAACGAGGCAGATCCTGATTATCTTGTAACGAAATACAGTTATACAATCAAGAGTCAGATCGAGGATGTTATTGATCCTCAAGGATTTTCTCATCGTACTGTTTATGAAGACTGGGGACTTGAGAAGAAGAAAATCGATAATTATAAGAACGGGATTCCGGGCGACGACCCTGCTCCTGATCCTTATCCTAACGATGATGACAGAACTGTTGAATACACCTATGACAGCGTAGGGCGGCTATGGAAAATCACTGCTAAGGCCAGTGGAAATGACCAAGTAACTGAAAATGTCTACGGTGTTCAGCGTGGCGTGGACAACTCTCAAATCAGCTCCAATGATGTTGTCAAGACAATCAAATACCCTGGGGGTGTAGATGACCAAGTCACCTACGGCTACAACGCTCAGCTCGAGACCGCTTGGATGAAGGATCAACAAGGGACAGAGCACGGTTATGTCTACGACGCTCGAGGAAGAATCATTCACGACCGTGCGACCATTCTTGGAACAGGCATAGATGCCACAGTTCGAAGAATCACAACAACTTATGATGCTCTTGACAGACCGGTTAAAATCAGGAGCGTGGACAACGCCAGTCTGCTTATAGGGAACGTGCTCAACGAGGTGCAATACGAGTATGAGAAGTTTGGGGTTGTGAAAAAAATCTACCAGGAGTGGACTGGCGCAGTTGATTCTACTCCGCCCGGGGAATCGCCCAAAGTGGAGTACGCTTACCAGTTTCCGACAGACGGTACCACTGCGCTTCGGCTTACCTCAACGACCTATCCTGGAGGAACTATTATTGCAGAGGTCTACAACTCCGGCACAGACGACACGATTAGCCGTGTGAGTGGAAGACAGAACGGTCCTTCCTGGGTTTTCCAGGAGCGGTATCTTGGCTTAAGCCGCCTGGTGGAGCGTGAATATGGCAGCAGCGGGCTTGTCTGGACTCTTATCAGCACAACTCTCGACCCAGAGAATAACGACTATTATGTTGGTTTAGATCGCTTTGGAAGAATCGATGACTTAAGAGTTAAGGACGCTTCAACCACACACAATCGCTACTTGTATAGTTACAACTACAACTCACAGGTTACGGTTCGTGAGGATGATGTTGGTAACCAGTCTGGCTACAAGGTTTTCGATGAGGGTTACACATACGATGATCTTGGTCGTCTTGTTGACCACAAACGTGGACAATACGAAAATGGAAGCTGGGTGAGCATTTTCTTACATGAGTGCTTCACGCTTGATCGCTCAGGCAACATCACTATCTATTACAATAGTACTACAAGCAGTTGTGCGAATCCAAAATACTTCACGTACAACTCTTCAAACGAAATAACTTTTATTGACGAGATTCCCTACAACTACAACAAACCGGGGGACATGACAGATAGAGGAACAACTAAGGACTTTGTCTATGATGCCTGGAACCGGGTAGTTGACGTTTTAAATGGCAGCGGGTATGACGCTCGCTATAAGTACAATGGATTGAATCAAAAGATTAAAAGGACGAATTCTGTCTCTGGCTTGGCTGATAAGTACTACTATTTCTCGTTAGGAAGCCAAGTGCTAGAGGAAAAGAGAGTTAGCGATAGTGCAACCCTTGACTGGTATGTTCAAGGAACACAATACATTGATGATATTGTCTATCGCAGTAGTACAGGTGAGCATCTTGCCTTGGACACTAATTTCAACCTTGTTACGCGGTTTTACGCAGGCTCCCCACAAGCAAGATACGTCTACTACAGCTATGGCGATCCTAAACAGCTAAGCCCAGATTGGAACACATGGCAGACTATCACAGACGATTTGTACTTGTTCACAGCACGGCAATGGCAGAAGGATCACGCCCAATACGATTTCAGAAACCGCCATCAAGATCCTGAGCTTGGAGTTTTCACGACGCGAGACCCTATTGGAATTTGGGGTGATGAGGGCAACTTTGGGAATGCGTATGTGTATGTGGGGAATGATCCTGGTAGTAGGTTGGATCCGCTCGGATACCAAGCGGGGATGCAGTTCCGACGGGGTCCTGGCAGAACGCGCGGGAGAGCAGGAGAACCACTTGTTCTGGGCGGTGATCTTCAGGAGCAAATCGAGGCGTGGCAAGGAAGAGAGTGGGCTTTCCTCACGCCCCAATGGCATACAGGGATGGCCATTCCCGAGCCAGTTCCACCCCCACCGCCACCCCCACCTCAACCACAGGTACAAGAAGAGGAATATGATGAGCGAACTGATCGGACGACCCAAACTGATCTTGAGGAACGTCCTCGATACTCAACTGCTTGTTGGTGTTACCATACGCCAGCGATAAACTCTAATATTTATGAGGATATAAAATGTGCACCGCCAGGTAATATCAGATGTTGCGTTTATTCCTTTTCGGATGGCGTACTCACGTGTGCGTCATTTGACGGGCACACAGGTCGCTGGCCTGGTACGCAGGGTGACGGGACAGATTGCATTCTTCACGAATGCAAGGCTTGGGCTGCGGCAGAAGAATATTATAGATTTAACCCAAGAGGAGTGGGACAAGCATTAAGAGGCGTGGACCAATTCAATAGGCAACAAGTTGTTGCTGAGGCATGCGGTTGTTGCCTGAAATGGCATGTACATAGTGCTGGGGCGACAAACGTATTACGGGAGCTTGTGCTTCGATCTCCTGGGCGACCTATCGATCAGTGTGGAGACGTAATCAATTATGACCCAGCTACTATGGAACAAACCGGCGGCCGAGATCCGCGTACGCGAAGCGGCCGGTAGCAGCTTTCAGGAGAAACGTTGTAATGCACGTGGCATTGCTGATAGTATTTAGTACTCTCTTAGCCACCGAGGCTTCGGAGACCAAGAAAATGGTCTATTATAGGGGGAAAAAAGTTACTGATTGGGTGGATCTGCTTCTGAAGTCTCCAAATGAATTAACAAGATGTGTAGCTGCAGAAGCTCTTTTTAATATGTCACCTGAAGTCAAGGATGCTCTCCCCTCCTTGATTTCTGCACTGAATGACAACAGTCCTAGAGTCTGTTTCTGGGTCTGCCGAGCAATTGCGGGGTTCGGACCTGGGGCTAAACCTGCGGTTCCAGGACTGATGAAAGTATGGGAGAGGTTTTCGCTCGATATAGTCCTTGAGACGTTGGAGTCGATTGGACCAGATGCAAGGGAGGCGTTACCGCTTTTGATAAAGATTGTAAAAAGCAAGAATATCAAGAATATAGGTAGCTTCACGCGATCGCAAGCTATAAAAACTATAGGGGCACTTGGTCCAGGAGGGCGGTCATGTGATTCGGACCTTTGGAAAATTCTCCTTGACAAGAATGAAGAAAAGGGAGTCAGGATCAGCTCGTCAGTAGGGTTAACTAAAATCTTGCAGAGAGACGAAATACCAG
>JACQRY010000101.1 GCA_016206275.1 Nitrososphaerota archaeon | reverse complement strand
CTGATGGCCCTAGAGATGTCAGGCGGAGTCGGCTAAAGGAGTATTCGTTAACAAAAACTTTCTTTAATTTCATGGTAGGTGAAGGCATTGTCTGAACTAGCGTTAGCGGGGGTTTCTCGTGACACAGTAAAGGAGTTGGTTCGGCTTAGATCTGAGCCTGATTGGCTTGCCGAGATCCGTTTGAAGGCATGGGAGATATTCGAGAAGACTCCGTTAGAGCTGTCCAGCATGTATGTTCGCCACACGGATTTAAGGAGTGTAAACCTGAGTTCGCTGGAAGTCCTTCCATCACCATCCGGCACGGCTAAGCTTCCAGCCAGCTTGGACGCATATGTCAAGGAGTCTGGTGAAAACAGTCTGCATCTGCAGGTAGATTCGGCGCTTGCGAATATTTCAGCTACGGCAGAGTTAGCTGATAAAAAGGTGGTCTTCACTGACATTTCTACAGCCGTTAAACGGCATCGCGACTTGATAGAGCCTTACTTAAGGAACAGGGCGATTAAGGCGGAGGAAGATAAGTTGGTAGCCCTAAACACAGCTCTTTTCGGTAACGGTGTCTTTCTATATGTTCCTGACGGTATACAGGTGGAGACACCAATACGTAGTGTTAAGGCAGCCAGCAAACCTGGCGTAGGAGTGTTCAATTTATCTGTAATTGTAATGGGTGTTGGAAGCAAGGCTACTTTTGTTGAAGAAGGCTATTCAGGGAGTGAGCATCTTAACGGTGTGCAATCTCTTCAGAGCAATGTGCTGGAGATTTATCTGGGCGAAGGTGCTAAGCTGGATACTGCCGATATTCAGAGTTTTGGTGGCAACGTGGTAGTCTTCACGAACAGGAGGGCTCTTAGCAGCAGAGACAGCAATCTGAACTGGGTGGGATGTGCCCTCGGAGGAAGATTCATGAGGGCTAATACGAGTGCGATTCTGGATGGCCCGGGCTCTAATGTGCAGCAGGTGGAGGTTGTTTTCGGCTCCGGCGAGCAGCAGTTCGATATGGCTTCCACTTTGAATCATATTGGTCAGCATACTACTGGGGACATTTACTCTACAGGGGTCTTCAAAGATAAGTCTAAGGGCGTGTTCAAGGGTATGATCAAGATAGCGAAGAGCGGCATAAGCGCGAATTCCTTCCTGTCTGAGCATTCTCTGCTCCTTAATCCTCAGGCTAGGGCTGACGCTATCCCTGCTTTGGAGATAGAGACGAATGAGGTGAAGTGTTCGCATTCAGCTTCCGTGGCGCAGATAGATCAGGAACAGATCTTCTATATGATGACAAGAGGGCTGGATGAGCAGACGGCTCGCGCAACTATCGTGGAGGGTTTCTTCGAGTCAGCCTTGCGTAAGGTGCAGCTTCCTGAGCTGAAGAAGAGAGTAGGCGGCTTCCTCGAAGAGAAATGGAAGCAGGGCCAATAACAGCTCATACTGCGATCATCAAGGTGCAAAGCTATGACGGAGCTCCTAGAGATCTGCAATGTCGATGATCTTCCACCCGGCACCATGAAGGGCGTAGAGCACAAGGAAACCAGAATCTTAATTGTCAATCATAATGGCAAAGTATATGCGATGGAAGGCACCTGCACTCACGAAGACGCTGATCTTTCAACGGGCTTTCTATTGGAAAACCTGGTCACCTGTCCTTTGCACTTGTCTCAGTTCGATGTGACTACTGGGGATGCTCTGACTCCTCCTGCCACGGTGCCCCTGCGAATGTTTAATGTTAAAATACAGGATTCAAGAATATATGTGCAGGTCTCCTAGTCGATGGAAACTATTTTCATGGCTAGGGGAGTGGTTGGAGAAGAAGCCTAATGTTGACTTCAAAGATGCTGAACGTTAAGGAGATCCGTAAGCAGTTCCCTATTCTGAGAAGGACTGTTCACGGTAAGCAGCTAGTCTATCTTGATAGTGCTGCTACTTCCCAGAAGCCTCAGGTTGTGATTGATGCGATCTGCCGGTATTACTCTGAGTATAATGCTAATGTTCATCGTGGAGTGTATCAGATAAGTGAGGAAGCGACTGCAGAGTATGAGGGGGCTAGGAAGAAGGCAGCCTCCTTCATCAATGCTAAGGAGCCTGGCGAAATCGTGTTCACAAGGGGCACCACGGAGGCCACCAACCTTGTGGCGTACAGCTGGGGAAGGAAGAACATCTCTCAAGGAGATAAGATTATTCTGACGGTGATGGAGCATCACAGTAATGTTGTTCCTTGGCAGCTTCTTGCTAAGGAGAAGAAGGCTGAGCTTGAGTATGTGGATATCGACGAAGAAGGCAAGCTGAAAACTGATGAGCTGGATGAACTAGTTGAACGCGGAGCCAAACTTCTATGCATAGCTCATGTCTCCAACGTGCTCGGAACCATTAACCCTTTGAAGGAAATAGTGGAGAAGGCTCATAAACATGGAGTAACTGTGCTTGTCGATGGGGCTCAATCTGTTCCACACATGCCTATAGACGTTCAAGATATTGGATGCGACTTTCTAACAGCCTCCGGCCACAAGATGCTTGCTCCAACGGGAAGCGGCTTTCTATACGCTCGCAGAGAGCTCTTTGAAGAGATGCCTCCTTTCCTTGGTGGAGGCGATATGATCCGTGAGGTTCATTTGAGGGATGCAAAGTGGAATGATGTTCCATGGAAGTTTGAGGCAGGCACAATGAACATTGAGGGCGCCATAGGTCTTGGGG
>JACQRY010000115.1 GCA_016206275.1 Nitrososphaerota archaeon | reverse complement strand
TTTACCTATGAATATGGGGCCGCTACGCGCATCCAAGGTAACCGATTTCTCCAAGAGGCTGCCCTCCTCCACGAAAATGTCTTTGCCGTGACCAAGCGTTGCCACAGTTAATTGGGCTTTTCGTTTATTTTTTGTTGTGATTTTGAACTGGTTGGTGATGGAGCGTGGGTTCATTTCCACAAGTTCCCAAGGTCCTTGGATCAGGGAGTTTGATGGTAGATGGATCTTATTCGCTATGCGGGTTCTTAACGCGAACGATATTTTCCCACGAACTTCTTCAAGTATCTGTTGTGCTAGTTTCTGTTTGGCTTTGATAGCTACGATTCGTTTTCCGAATACAGCCACAAAAGAGGGTGGTTTGGCAATGGCTTTTGCCAGATCATGGTTCCATTTGACTGACCCATTTAGGAAGAGCGTGTCCTGATCTGTTGCTGGGGGGTTTACTTCGCATTCCTTGTGCCTCTGTTTGGAAACCTTCTCCAAGTAGTCTCTTACGATTAATGAGTATCGATCTGGACGTATGTTTTGGATTAGGTTCTGTAAGAGGGTGGTGGTCCCTGCTACCAGATCGAAGCATGGACGTGTCTTGGTGAGAGGATCAAATCTTTCAGCTGTGTCTTGATCTTCGAAGAAGACTACGTTGAAGCCTTCGACTGTCAAAGTATCTTCCCTAGTCTTTGCACATATCTATCATATGCTGCTTTGTATGATGCTTTGTCGCCTATGTCGATGAACTCTCCTTTGACTGGATAGCCCAAGACTGTTTCTCCAGATTTCATGGCTTCTGCGAAAGCCTTGTCCATCGAATACACTTCCCCTTGGGGAATATACTTCAGGAAACGGGGCTCCATGATGTAGCAGCCGACGTTGATCAGCCCGCTTACTTCCGGTTTCTCTTTCCAACTTGTGATCCTGCCTTTCCTATCGATTTCTATGAAGCCGTAGCGTAATGTGGTCTTGTAATGTATCAGGGTCATTGTGGCGACGGCTTTCTTTTTTCTGTGATATTCCAAGGCGTCCGCTAAGTTAAATGTGAATAGAGAGTCACCGTATAAGCAGACGAATGTTTCGTCCAGATGTTTCTCTACTGATTTTAATTGGCCTGCGGTGCCCATTGGTCTTTTGGAGTTAGCATAAGTGATTCTGGCTCCGAATTCTTTTCCGCTTTGGAAGTAGTTTTCGATGATTCGGCCGAGGTAGCTGGTTGAAATAAGAAAGTCGTTTATCCCCGCTTGCTTAAGCCATTCTATTAGATGCTCTAGGACAGGTTTTTCACCAATGGGTAACATGGGTTTGGGCAGAAAGAAGGTGTAAGGTCTCAGTCTAGTTCCTAGGCCGGCAGCTAGGATTACAGCTTTTGTTCTTTGCAATTATTCGATTCGTTGCCTGTCCAAGATAGTTAAGCGTTTTGAAGATTTGTTATGTTTTTGTATTCTATGTAGCGATCTGGTTCAAACATGATACTGCTGCCGCTAAGGACGTCTAGATTCTGTGGTAAGGTTTGCTATGCCTCCTGTTACGGAACTTCAACAGCTTATTGGAGACCTAGTCTTCTTGGGGGTAGACTTAAAAGGATGTATTAGGGTGGTGGTGGGGAAGCGAGGCAGGATGGATAATGATGAATTTTATGATGGTACGGGTTCCCAGATGTTTTTCGGTTGCAATCATCCCGTCAACGGTCCAAGTTAATCTCGGAAGAATTGTTCTCATCGCTCATACGTGTTTCTTGTAGCATAAGAGAAGGTGATTAGCCCATAACATATGATGACAAGCCTCAACCACGACCGGGGCCAAGCAGAACGATGCGCGTGGCACTCGTAGTCATAATAGGTTTGTTTGCGGTCTTCATTATTGCAGGGCAGTTGATCACCTTTTGGCTTAATCTTACAGAGTTTGGAGACCTCTTTATACGTCCCTTCTACTACTCCATTCTTGCAGGGCTAATTCTCTCGCCAATAGCCCTTTTCAGAATAGACTTCAAGAATCGCCGCTCGCTAACCTTGTGGATACTAAGATTAGTGCTCAACCCTCTGAAGCGGCGCACCCCCACAGAGGGAATACCTGTTGAAGACGTAGACTTCTCAGGGGTCAAGCTTAGCCCCGTGAAGTTCCTCGTCTGGCAGGTAACAAAGTTTCTCATAGGGTTGAGTTTCTTCGGCAACGTCCTCTTCGGATTTACGGTCAGCGGTATGTTTGCGGGTTGGGATTCTGGGTTAAACAACATTTGGAGGATATTCTCTCTGCCTTTCACGACGCCTCCCTCAGACATGTCCTACGCTCAAGGCTTAGTGATTCCCATGATACCGTCATTGACCCTAGTGATTACTCCTATACTGGGAGCCATAGGTCTGAGACTCGCCCTGCTGGTGGGTTTGACCCAGCTGGTCAAAATGGGCAGCTCTTACTACGCGAACCAAGCACGAGGGATTCAAACCAGGTTCCCTTCAATGGCCCTTCAGAGCCTAATCGCCCTTGGAAGCTTCTGGGCGGCCTTCAACCTCTTTTTCCCCTCCTTTATCGACTTCAACACAAGGTATGCGCTCACCGGCCTGTTTGCCTTCGGAGGAGTTATGCTTGTCTTCGCACTATACGACAAGTTTCGCCCTGGGCCTTTTCTTAGGCCGCCAAAACGAAGTATTGTTCTTCGAGTATTGACTATCCTCTTGGTTCTGATGGCGGTATCTGCCGTAGTTACTGTGAACAATAGTATTGCTGATGCGAGGAAGGTTGAGTGGAGAGGGCCTTACACTGCTCAGCAGATAGGTGTAAGCAGATATCTTGCAGAACTAGATAAAATCAGTGTCGTCCCATATAACTTCAGCGTCTCGCCGGTTCCCCCGGCCCGTGTTGAGGAATACGTTTCTCAAAACAAGGATCTTCTCGGAAAGATCAGGCTGTGGGATGTCCAAGCTGCTTTTGATAAGCTGAAGCCAGAGATAGGGCTGATACCTTATATTGACTTTCAGGATTCGGATATTCTTAGGTTCGATGGGAGTCTTTACTGGAGCGCTTCGATGAAACCTATCCTTCCCACCTCTGTTAGAGCAGAAGACAGGTGGTATGCTTCTCACTTGGTCTACACCCATGTTCCTAGCGGCTTTCTACTTTTGGATGGACATGGCGGCACCATAACTGACACTCGTCGGTTCTTCGAGCAGCGAAAGATCTACTATGGTGAAGGAGGGCTTCTGCAAGATACCTGGGCTGCGTATCCTGTCGAGAGGCAAGTCAGCGATGAGCTTCTAGACTTCTTTTATGATGGCAGAGGTGGAGTGGATATGCCTCCGCCTTTAAGTTGGATATTTGAACCTAACTTTCTCCTATCATATCCGAGTAGCACGATTCACGCCATAAGGTATCAGGACGTTTATGAGCGGATGCAGCTACTGTTCCCCTATTTCATCTACGAGTTTCAGGGCAGTAGAGTCGATATGCTCCCGGTGGCTGATGGACCTAACACCTATTGGCTGATGCCATTGATGATCGGATTAGAGGGCCGCAATATTCCCTGGAGCGGTGGAAACCCCATGATTCGGCTCGTGGGCTACGCCCTTATCGACACATATAACGGAGACATTAGGAT
>JACQRY010000105.1 GCA_016206275.1 Nitrososphaerota archaeon | reverse complement strand
TGCTCGTACAGGACTGAGGCTACCTGCCGAGTATCAGCTTAAGGATAGGGATGTTCTGTCTATCGTGTCGACAACCCGAAGGAAGGCTTGACGTCGCTATCTGCCATTCTCCAATGTGTACTTATGACACCCTACTCCCAAGCATCCAGATAACCAAATTAAGGCATCCTGTTTCCCATTTAGGACAACTTGACATCATCCCTTAATTCTGCTAACGATGTAGACCAGATTACCCAGCTGATCACAACGCTCTTTGAAGCAGGAAAAAGAAGGGACTTCGCTCTCATAGCAGGTCTGCATAGCGATGATGATCGCTTCAGTAAATTCGATGACTCTCCACCGTACAGGAAACAGAATTACGGGGAAGCTTTGATGCATGAGGAAGCGGCTTTCGCTGGGATCAGCGACTATCACTACGCAATCCAGGATCTTAAGATAGAGGTCTTCGGCGAAACAGCTCTAGCAACCTTCTACCTGAAATATGGGGGAGTAGTGGTAGATAGCTATTCCTTCCGTGGTCAAAGTGTCGAAGTTGAATCACGGGTTTCAATGGTGCTAAGGAAGAAACCTCAGGGCTGGGTCATATTTCACGAGCATTTCTCACGCATACCTTCTGTTGGTAAGGACTAGATCTGTTTGCATGCATTACATCGATGTGTTGTTTGCTTGAAGAGAGTTTGTGTTTTGCTACACTAATCTCGTCTACGCTTCGTATAGAGGTTCCGTGGCGCTCTAGAACGGCGGTGACCGAATCGTAGTTGATATCTGCAACCCTGATGGTCAGTCTGACCGTCTCTGTTCGTGTGTCGACTTCAGTAGCAATGATGTCCACATGTTCCACGCCGCTCACATCGGCCAGAGCCTTGGAGAGATCTATGATGGCAGTCTCCCTCGGCTTAAGATAGTCTATGACAAGTCGTCTAATAGCGACGTTCAACCTAACTACGGGTTGTGGTCATTCACTAATAGATAATAGCATCTTTTAGGATCAATCAAACCAGCATATCGTCTTGACCAAGTTTTCAACTCTGAAGCGATATCTGAGTATTACAAAAAGGGACGAAATCGCCAGAAGATATTTTGTGATGAATGGATTTGACGGCGTATTGACTCCCTTTTCTAGCTCTTGATGTTGATGAGTCCAGAAAGATTTAAGCCATGGCTCTAGAACCCTCTTAACCGTTTTTAGTTGAAATGAAGACTTCCCAAACATCCTCCAAAAATCAAAAACATCAACGCCCAAATGCTAGGCATAAGCCAGCGGTGGAAACTCGATCGCATCTAATGCGGCATCCAGTAGGCCCCTATGATGGCGAAAAGGTCTCCAATGTTTCCGACGCGCTCCGATCCTTCAATGAAATGGGCTTTCAGAGCCGTAACCTAGGTCGATGCTACAATATTTTGATAAAGATGTTGACTGACAACGATAGGCCGACCGTAATGATGGCGCTTGCCGGCGCCATGATCCCGGGGGGGTTGAGGAAGGTTGTTCGAGACTTGATTTATTATCGTATTGTCGATGTTTTGGTTTCTACTGGTGCCAATCTTTATCACGATGTGTATGAAGCTTTGGGGAATAGGCATTTCTTGGCTGAAGGCGATGTTTCAGATGTTGAGCTACGGGAACATCGGATTAACAGGATGTATGATGTGTATGCTGATGATCTGCGTTTCTATGATACTGACGACTATATCAAGGAGTTGGCGGACAAGCTGGAGCCCAAGAGCTATTCTACTAGGGAGTTTCTCTATTTGCTTGGTAAAACTCTTCGGGACGCGAACTCCATTGTTGGCACGGCTGCCAAGCTGGGCACACCTATTTACTGTCCAGCGATAAGTGATTCTTCCATTGGGTTGGCGTTGACTGAGTATTTGCACCATATGTTGAAGGATGGAAAGAAGCCTATTACCATCGACGTTTTGAAAGATAATTTAGAGTTCGTAGACATAAAGGTTCATGCGAAGAAAACTGCTGTGATCATGGTGGGTGGCGGGGTTCCGAAGAACTATGTGCAGCAGGTGACTCCTATGGCTGAGGTCTTGGGGATTGATGTTGAGGGTCATACATATGGGGTAAGCATTACGACTGATCATCCTGAGTGGGGCGGATTATCAGGATGCACGTTTGAGGAGAGTCAGTCTTGGGGCAAGTATTTGCCCGACGCGTTTTTCGCGACGGTAAATTCTGATGCCACTATCGCTCTTCCGCTGCTTCTTCAAGGGGTTTTGGAGCAGAAGAAGCTTTGGCATCCTAGATCCGCGCCTGACTTTAGCTTGCTTAAGTGAGGCTTGGAATTATTTTCGGATTCTCCATTTCACGCCATGAGGCGTGTCTTCTAAGACTATGCCTTTCTCTAAGAGCTCGGATCGTATTCTGTCTGCTGAGGACCAGTCTTTTCGTTTTCTAGCATCTTCTCTTACCTGTATTAGGCGCATGATCTCTTCTTCGACGATAGATTTTTCTTGAGGCTTTAAGATGCCTAGCACTGTGTTTACTTTTTCGATGGCATTCGTGACTTGTTGTACGTCTTCCACGGTGAATTTTCCTGTGTCTAGCTCCTTGTTGACGACCCTGATAACGTCGAATAGCGCTGCCAATGCAGCTGGCATGTTGAGATCTCCATCCATTGCTTGTTCGAAGCTTTTGGTTAATCTGTCTACCAATGAGTGTAGAGTCGGATTATGTTTGTCTGAGCCTTTTTCTTCGTGCAGTCTGGCGTAAAACTCGTCCAGCCTTGTCACTGTATTTGATGCTTGATCCAAGCCCTTGAAGGTGAAGTTCAGTTGGTCTCTGTACTGGGCTGACATCAGGAGGTATCGTATAGATCTGGGGTCGTATCCTTTCTTGATGAGGTCTCTTAGTGTGTAATAGTTCCCTAGGGACTTGGACATCTTTCTGCCTTCAACAATAAGGTGCTCAGCATGAAGCCAGTGTTTGACGAAGATTTTACCTGTAGCTGCTTCTGACTGAGCGATCTCGTTTTCATGATGAGGAAAAATGAGGTCAACACCGCCAGCATGAATATCAAAGGTCTCGCCGAGATACTTCATTGACATAGCTGAGCATTCCAAGTGCCAGCCCGGTCTGCCTTTACCCACCTCAGTCTCCCAGAAGACTTCTCCATCATCTTTGTCCCAAGCCTTCCAAAGGGCAAAATCCCTAGCCTCTTCCTTGCCGTATTCGTCTACGCTAACGCGTATCCCTTGCTCAGATCCTGCTTTTACGCCAGAGAGCTTCCCGTACTCAGCGAACTTTGAGATATCGTAGTAGATGGAGCCTCCGCTCTCATAGGCGTAACCGTTATCGATGAGCTTCTTTACTAGAGATATCATTTCCTTGATGTGTTCTGTAGCCCTAGGATAGTGTTCTACTCTCCCGATGTTCAAGGCGTCTAGATCTTCGAAGAAAGCTTTGGCGTACCGATCCGTGTATTCTCTGAGCTTGATTCCTTCTTTTCTGGAACCTTTGATGGTTTTGTCATCCACGTCGGTGAGGTTCAT
>JACQRY010000118.1 GCA_016206275.1 Nitrososphaerota archaeon | reverse complement strand
GTAGAGCCAGCTGAATAAGATGATGCCTCAAAGACACCCGGAAAAGCAGGAGTGTCCCCGTAGTCTAGGTACCCTGAGCCAACCCTAGACGCTTGTTTTACTAGGTCGATGTATTCCTTTGTGTGAAATGCTAATAGATCGTTCTCGCTGGCTACAACTGGCTCCAAGAGTACTGCATGGCCTTCACGGTATACTTTGTCACTGCTTAATTCATGCCAGAAGCCTTCCAGCCTTTTGCTTGTTAAAGGGTGGCCCCGTGGGAAGGAATATCGTAAAAGACTTTCACCGTAGAAAACACCAACTTTACACATAGCAAGAATCGCTCAAAGATGCTTGCCGACCGCAGCCAAGGCGCGGGCCTTCTGCAAATCCTCATCACTGTTGATACTGAAAAAAGAGTTCAAATCCGGGTCTAATGGTCCTAACTCATCCTCAACCTGCACAAACCTTATCGCATACAGGTGGTCAACAACCTCTTCAGGTTTATTTATTTCACCGATCTGAGCGCTCACTTTAAGGAAGGTCTGCTTCCTATACACTGCGAGCAGTGGCTCAACTCTTCCGTCTTTCCACCGAGGCACCGCAGCGTCATGTCCGCGAGCAGCTTCAAACAAAAGGAAAGCCACATTCGGCTTGACGAATGGGCGATTCGAAGTAACAACAATCGAATATTCAGCTTTGCTAGCTTTGAAGCCAGCATCAAGTCTCGAAATAGGGGAACCAGTAGATTGAACCATTATCTTGACGCCGAACGGAGCAATATCCTCCACTAACCTGAGATCAGGTTCCTTATCAAACATGACGTAGATCTCATCTGCCACTGTCCAAACAGAGTCAAGCACGTATTCTAGAATATTAGATTCGCCCTCCTGACTTGAAAATTTTCTGGGTAGGAGACCATCACTTTTGTGGTCAACTAAGATTATTGCTGATCTGGCGTGCTCATTCACATCAAAATACCCCCTTGTATACATACCTCCGCGGCGACAGTCCTAGGCACCTCTGAGAAAAACATGCTTTGCGGCAAAACGCTCTGCCGACCCGCCACTTAAAAAACTATTCCAGCCACAGTTCTGATAGGTCTCATTCGTCTTCATATTGCATATAAGGACACACTCTGTACACCGGCGCAGCACCACATCCCTAATGGTTGTCAGAATACAGCCTCAACCCAACATCGCCCTAACTTTTGATCAAGTAAGTTTTATTTCCATCTGACTCCGTCACATAGCCGATGCCGAGACCGACTTGGGACGAATATTTTATCGACTTGACAAGGACAATAGCTACACGCTCTACATGTGACCGTGGTCGAAGTGGCTGCGTCATCGTAAGGGACAAACGCATACTGTCCACAGGCTATGTGGGTTCTCCTCCGGGGATGCCTCATTGCGATGAGGTGGGCCACCTCCTGCGCAAAGTGACAGATGAGGCGGGTAAAGTAACACAGCATTGCATGAGGACGACGCATGCCGAACAAAACGCGCTTATCCAAGCTGCAAGATTTGGTATCAGTCTGGAAGGAGCAACGCTTTACTGTAAAATGGAGCCGTGTAGAACATGCGCTATGAGCATTATTGGCGCAGGAATACGACGCGTCGTATGTGAAAAAAGATACCATACGGCTGAAGACACCAGAGGTATGTTTGCAAAATGCGGCGTTAAACTGGAAGTCCTTAAAGATGAAGTTGAAAAATACGCTGACTGACAGATCGGCTGAAGAGTTCCACAATCTCCAACCAATTATTGTGACAACCAGAGTAGCGATCTGCATTTAAGCCAAAGAAAAAGATGGTTAAACAGGAGTTTGGTATGGGAATTAAAGGAGGAGACGGTTCAACGGAAAAGCCTCAGTCAGTCGACGACTTCTTTCCCAGATTGATTTCGCGTCTCCAAGTAGCCACTAAACGCAGCGCATCGGACACCGAGGAAATGAAGGAAGTAGACATCTATATCAAACACCTTCTAACAGCTAAGGCCAACGAGCTATCAGGAAAAATCGAGTTAATCAGAAGCCACTCCATTTTAGAACCAGACAAACAGAACCTAGACATCCTAGACTTGGCCATCCAACAGTTGGCTAAGAACCTAAGACAAAGCAAACATACCTACACGGGTTTAGTCAAAAGAAGAGGAAAAGTCAACTCGCACAAGCTGAACAAACTCTTAGACACTGATACAGAACTCTTCACAACCCTCTCCACCATAGGAACGTCTTTGGCACGCTACTCTAAAGCCGGCGCAACCCCTAAACGTCAACTAGAAGATTTCTTAGACGCAATAGGAGAAGCTCGGCAACTGCTAGTTGTACGCAACCGTATGGTCAAGACGAGCGGTGCCATTTCTTAAAGCTTAAGGGCAGCCTTAAGCCCTTTGTAACGGTTCCGAATCGTTACTTCAGTCACACCTGCAGCCTCGGCTACTTCTTTCTGAGTCTTGTTCTCTCCTTCTAGCACGCAGGCCACGTATAGTGCTGCAGCGGCAAGTCCCATCGGGTCTTTTCCGGCAGAGGTACGTGTCTCCTCGGCTCGCTTCAAGATTTCAAGAGCCTTCCTCTTCGTCTTCTCAGAGAGTCCTGATTTGCTCGCAATACGAGATACACATTTGGTAGGATCAACCACAGGCATCCTGAGATCCAGTTCGCGGAGAAGCAAACGATAGCATCTGGCAATATCCTTCTTCTTGACGTTGCTGACAGCCATTACATCTTTCAAGGTCCTCGGGGTCTCCGTATCCCTGCAAGCAGCGTACAGAGAAGCAGCAATTAACGCTGAAATAGACCGTCCCCTGACCAAACCCCTCTCCAAAGCCTTACGATAAATGTAGGCAGACTTCTCTATCACCGCGTCACGGACACTAAGCTTATCAGCCAACCGATCTAGTTCACTGAAAGCCTGTCTCAGATTTCGGTCAACAGGCTCGTGAACCTGGCTTCGCCCATCCCAAGTACGGAGTCGCTCTATGGTAGCCCTCATAGAAGCAGGGAGAGAACGACCAGAAGCATCTCTATCCTCCATTCCGATGACAGTGGCTAGGCCCATATCGTGCATCGCAAGGGATGCGGGGACACCTGTACGGCTGCGATCATCCTTTTCCTCTTTGGAGAAGGCCCGCCATTCCGGGCCTGTTTCTTCGATTTTTTCTCGAACTACGTATCCGCAGTTACTGCAGAATAGTTCGCCCAAAGCAGTATCTACTACCATGGGCCCCTTTCCGCACCTGGGGCAGCGTTCTATGCTGCGTTGCAACTCGAATAACCCTGAATAATCTCTTCTCGAAGACACTAAACCATCAACACCGATATATTTTTATTACCTTAGGATATTTTTCTGTTTTTGTAACATATAAGTATTGTGGTTCAACGCCGGCGAATTACAAATTTTTGACTAATAACTAAGTATTTGGTAAGATAGCTGCAAGGATTGACAAATCTGACCAAAATTAGGTAGGGCACCAGACAAATATTAAAGTTCCATAAAACAGGAGTGTCAATAGGATTTGATAACCGGTTGACTGTTCCTAAGACTGTCAGCATCATCCTTCCTAAAGGTGTCAACTTGATTGTGGGACAATCCCATTTCATCAAAATGGCAGAAGATCTATATTACACTTGTTATTCTAGCAGGCTGTCAATAAAACTCTGAGTAACTTCACGCTGAGAACTTCATTCCAAAAGCTGATTATCCCAAGTTCCTCACATCGCACGATGGAAGAAACTCAAAAAAACCTTGCCCACAGTTAACAGCGTAACTAACCCAGCAACTATCAGAGAATATTCGAGAAAACTGCTGATCAAACCAGGCTCGACGCTCGCACAGGAACTTACACCACCAAGAAGGCTACAATCAAAGTAGTGATATGCACTCGTGAAGTAATTGAACGCCCAGTGGAGAAGAACCGCACCAGTTATCCCGTAATATACATACGCGTAACCCAGCACCAGTCCAGAGATACTGCTAGTCGTGACTTTACCGATCTGCCATCCTTGCAAAGGAATATCATCAAAGGCTACGTGGGCCAAACCAAAGCTCAAGGCGCTGAACGTGATTAGAGCCGTTAGAATCCTCTTTCGCTGGACTGTATTGCCTGATCCTAAGTTGGATATGCTAGAGGGGCGCCAAAGGACCCTAAGCGTTTGCTTCAAACTAGGCCTATCAACTAAAACAGCCGATGCTAAGAGACCGATGATCGTCATACGAAAACCAATCTCCTCAGTTATAGGCGCTATACTTACCGTAGTGAAAGTTACGATAGGATCTATTTCCACAAGGCTACCTGTAGGTATGCCCACCGCCTCCTGAAGCTTCTCAATTGCAATAAGGATCAGTGAAAGAGCAGGAAACACTGTGGCGAGGAAGAGCATAGTGTTACCTGGTGTATGACGTACGCCGCTTTTCATGATGTTTTGGACTGCTTTTGACATGCTTCGGCCCCCATTCATTATAGCTATTATCATTAAGATCAGGTAAATACCTGTGAGAGCAGCGAAAATCGCAGCGATGGGAACAGTGATTTGGAGGGATTGACCTAGGCCTAGAAAGAAGACAGGTATAGATGTCAAGGTTTTCTCCGTGGATCCTGCGCCTAGCCTACTCAGGTAAACCGTGTATGTGCCAAAACCAAACGAACCCATCATAAGGAAGACTATCATCAATTGTGGTATGACGAATATCAGTCGCCCTAAGAGAATAGTTTCTCGCCTATTGACTGACATCTTCTTCAAAACAATCTTTCTTGGTCTCAATAGTTTGTGACTAGTTTATAACAATGATAAGATCTTTATTTTCAAGATGCAACTTTTTCATCGTTGTCTCCCGATGCTTGGGATTTTTGTGTGTCTGAGGCTTCGAGCGAGATGTGACCGATATATCCGCAGGCTTCACACAAATATTCCTCAGGCACAAGCCATCCACTTATGAACGTAGCTGGTTTCAAAGGATTCAGACAGTTAGGGCACAGTTTTTTCCTGCGCCTTATTCTCACCTTTATTGGGAAAGAGGGGGCATTCGGGGTTGGCTCAGTCAAAGATGGCGCGTCCTATTGCAACTCTATAGAGGATTCTGTGAATCCTGATGATACTAGATGCTCCTTTACGCTATCTCTATGGTCTCCCTGAAGCATTACGTAGCCGTCCTTAGCTGTGCCTCCACAAGCCAGTTTACTTTTTAACTGTCTAGCCATTTTCTCGATGTCAGTTCTCTTGGGATTTAGGCCCTCGATAATTGTAGTGGGTTTACGGAAGCGTCTCATTTCAAGCCGGACAACGATCCTTGTTTCATCTTTTTCGAGTTCTTCGCAGACGCAGAGGTCTTTAGGGAGTCCGCAACGATTACAGATTTCGGCCACGGTTGTTTTTTGGTGGAGCGTGGGGTTATTTTAGTCTTCCTCTCGTTTTTCGCTTAGGTCTCTTTTTCTTGATTGAGATATCGTATATCCTAGGAAAACCTAATCAGACAGATCAACGGGTTGTAATGCGAGGATATGGCTTCAACCCTTGAGTCGATAAGCATAGCAGGATGGGTACTTTTGTTAACGGGAGCGGTGCTTGTCCTGCTGCCTTTGGTAGTAAGATACTTGCCTTCCGCGGAGTATCTTGATAAAATTCCTCCACTCTTACTGTATGTATATAAGAAAGATGGCTTTACCTTTATGACTTCTCCAATTCTCATAATTGTTTCTGTTATTTCGCTGCTTTGGAGTGTTCTTAGATCCAGCAGTTAGTCTTGTGTGAGAAAATTGATCTAACCCTTGCGACTAAGATGTGTAACAACCTTTACACAAAACGATTTTATAGATGTACGAGTACGCCAGCCTTAGACTGAGGTTGCCCGAAAGCTCGATACTTGGCCTTATGGAGGGACTACTAGAGATAGTAGGGGCATCAATCGGTTTTTCAGTAGGATACATAGCATTGAAAGGCTACCGGGAAACAGGCAGTTCAACACTCTTACGTCTCACATTCGCGTTCTTTCTACTCTTCTTAGGTTTCTCCATCTCAGGGTTAGCACGTATAAGTCAGGTCGGACCTACGACCGTTCAAATGATCCCGACGTTAGTAGTTGCGGCAGCGGCCTTTCAAATGATGGGGTACTTCTTCCTCGCATTCTCCCATATGATAGGCGTTAGAGCTTCCCGCACTATGCCAATGCTCTTCATTCCGTTCATCCCCATGCTCACATTGGACGCTGTTTTCAAAGTGTTGTCAACTTACTTTCTTTTCTATGGGCTTCTTGAGACAATCATCGCTTACATGAGGACACGAAAGCCAGCGACGGTAGCCATAGCATCGGGCCTAGGAATGTTAGCCTTCGGTGAGCTCATGCGTATCTCGGCCTTCCTTTATCCGCCGGGAGACATTCTTCTTGTGGTCTCCGTAGGTATGAGAGTTTTCGGATTGGTGACTCTGCTTATCCCTGTTTTAAAGTTCTTCGCGTATCAAGATGTAAGGAGGATTGCCAATGTATAGGACACAGATGAAGATTATTGCCGATGTTTTGATCACAACTAGGGATTATGCGGCTGAAGAAGACGGAGTAGGAATCACAACCATCTTAAGAAAGGCGAATGTTCCATACTCCAGACTAGTGCACATTCTTAAGGAACTTGTAAGCTCAGGGCTTCTTGAACAAAGCCTTGTTCAAAGAGGGTCTCGATACAGGATCAGTCAGAAGGGCCTCAGTTTCCTAGCCGGCTACGAGAAGTTCTCTGAGTTTGCCCAATCCTTCGGCTTAGGGGTCTAGATTCTGTGTACTGGTATCCACTGGAATCTGTTCTCCGAGAATAACTGAGAGAGATTCGTCTACGGGCTTGACTTTCCACGCGTAGACTTCAACCCCTTTTTCGGACGCGTCTGAGAGGGCCCTGGCAAACTTAGGATCGTTGCTCCAATAGGGTTTCATTATGTGGGCGTCGCTTCTTTGAATCACAAATACGATGCACGCTCTGAAGCCTCTGCTGAGAGCTTCTACTAACCCTTGTACATGTCTTGATCCGCGTTGTGAAGGTGCATCGGGAAACAGGGCTACGCTGTCCCTTACAAGAGTACAGGATTTAACTTCTACCAAGCACTGGTCATTACTATCGGAAAGCATGAAGTCGAATCTGCTGGAGCCGTAGCTATACTCAGCTCTAACATGACTGTAGTAGGAGAATGGCGGTAGAGCATGATGGGCCAGTGCTATGTGGAGGAGTTTGTTGGGCAGTCTGCTGTCGATGGGAACTATCATTTCGGTGTCTCTGATTGCCAGTAGCTCAAGAGGAGTTTTTCCACTGTTCTTTCTTCTCAGTATTAATGGGGCATTTGGCCTCAGAAGTTCAAGCAGCCTCCCGGGGTTGGGCATGAAAGCTTCTGAGGTTTCTCCTCCGATGTCGGCGAGTACGGTGAATCTGTTCAGCCGTTTGAGGAATTTGCCATGGATGTTGTTTAGGCCTAGTTCGATTCTTACTAGTTTTGTAGGATTCATTTCCATATGATTACTCAATTTTCGTTGCCTTGGTCTCCAAAGCCTTTGCTCTTTTGTGTTTTAGGGGTATTTTTCCTTAAGGGTCAACCAAGCTGCTTGTGGTGTAGGCTTACGCAGGTTCGAGGATGGCGTGTCTTGCATAGCTTGTTTGTCGGGTTTATTGCCGTTGGGCTCTAGATTGGGGTTCTTTTTGGTTGTGGTGTGCGTGTTTTTGTTTGAGGGGGTAGGGGGGTTCATATGGGTTTGGAGGTGTTTTGTTGGTTGGATGGGTTTTCTGGTTGTTTGGGTGTGGTTTGCGCTGGACTGGCTCATGCTTGGCTATTTTACTGAAGCTTGGCGTTAATTGATGGGGCGGTAGGAAAGCGAAAGGCTGGTGCTGCGTTGGGCTGCTACGTGGAGAATGACGGAATTACTTCCTTGGCGAAGAGTCTCATCTGGGTTAACAGGTTTTCGTAGCGTGGATACATGAACCATAGGTCAAAGTGAGTAGTTCCGGCTTCGATAAATTTCTCAACATCGCTTATGATCTTTGAGGGGGTTCCGACGGAGGCGGTCTTCACGGCGGAGACTGGAGCTTCTTTTTGTTTGTACATCAGACCCCAGTAGCGCCAGGCTTCCTGTTGGGCTCCTGCTATCCAGTCACAATAGGTTCTGGCCTCTTTTTCGGTTTCGCCGATCGAAAGCCTGAGCTGGAAGCACCAGTCAAACTTCGAGAGGTTTTTTCCCGCCTGCTTCGCGGTAGCTTTGAAGTCTTGAACCATTGAACGCATGGTCTCGGGATTCATGAGGAAGCCCATGATCCAGCCGTCCGCGTGCTCTAGTGCAAATTTGACAGCCGGGCGCTCCCTTTCCCCTGCCAACGTTTCACATCCGATCCAGACGGGTACGGTACCTTTAGGGGGCTTGGGGTAAATGACTAGGTCTTCGAACTTCACGTACTTGCCATGAAATGTCGCCGAGGGTTTAGCCCAGATTTCTTTCATCGCAGCTATATACTCTGTAAGCATTTCGTAGCGCTCGGCGTAGCTTAGGAAAGGTCGTCCCGTGGCTTTGTACTCCGGTTTGTCCGAAACGTTGCTGACTCCAACACCAAAGATGAACCTGCCGCCAGAAAGGGCCTCCATGGTTCCGATCTCTTTTGCGAGGATGATCGGGTCTCTAAGCGGGATGGGCATTACGCCGACTCCGAAGTTGACCTTCTTGGTTATTCCAGCCAAGAATGAGAACATGGAGATGGTCTCGAATTGATTTGGCTCCAACGTGTTGCTGGGGTCTTTGTGGTAGCCCATGCCCACGGGGTACTGCTGATGTCTCTGGTGGGAATTGTGGATATGATCCATGTCGAAGACGGTGTCATACCCGAGAGCCTCCGCGTCTCTTGTTGCATCTATGACTCTCGGAACACTGCTTGCCGGTCCTGATGCAGGAATCCTAGCGCCGAATTGCACCCGCGGCATGAGTCCACAGATAAAGGCGAATCCGATATAAGCGTGCGGACGCCAATCGTGGGTTTTGAACAGAAACCTACCGGTTTAGGAGTTTAACGCAGATTCAAGAATAGTATAGGTCTTCCTGTAGCTCTTCACGAACTCTGGATCCTTTGAGACTGCCTTTCTGAGTAGCGAGAAATAACGCCGAGTGTTCTTCATATCCTTCTTCACTAGTTCACGTAGCTTTGAAGCCTCCTGTAAATAGCGTTCAAGGTAATTCGCTCCGTAGCTATTCTGAAACTGGATCGCGGCGAGGAGACTTGGGTCGTCGTGAAGGATGCTCTCCGCCAACAAAAGCTGCAGAGTGAAGCTTGTACCCCCGAAATCTCTAAGCCGTTTTAAATCTTCGTTGCTCACAATCTTAACGAAGACGGCGTTGATAAAATGAGTCATGTTCAGTGCCAAGGCCATCAACCTGTCATGCTCATCAGCGCTAGACTCCAAGAGAACTACTCCTGGAAACAGTTTCTTCGCCATTTTCATTTCGTTTTCTCTGTCCGCAATGGGCGTCAGGATAATCTTCTTGCCCTTCAGGCTTCGCACGCCTGGGCCGAACAAAGGGTGAATAGATAGAAGTAGGTCACAGTTTGCTTGCATACCTCTTAGAATCTTCACTGTCTCGGTCTTCAGTGAAGCTACTTCCCCAACCACTTCTCTCCCCTTAAGGTGAGGAGTTATGCTCTTCAAGACTCTGGGTGTAGCGTCTAAAGGCACAGAGACAAAGATTGCTTCGGAGCCTTTAACCGCTGACTTTAAGTCTTGGGCTGCATTCTGTCTTAGTTTCTTGGCTAGTCTTTGCGATGCTTCTAGTTTGAGATCGTAGAGAACTAGTGAGTCACCTCTTTTGGTAAAGTGTTGCGAAAGCCAGCTGCCCATACGGCCAGCGGCACCAATGATCGCGATCTTCACTTCAACAATCCACTGATCCTGCTCAATCCTTCCTGCACCTGATCGGTTGCCTGACAGATAGAGAGCCTGAGGAACTGGGAATAGTCGCCGAAACCTGTTCCTGGAGCTATGGCTACATTCTTTTCTTTGAGTAGGCGCATGACGGACTCTCCTGAATCGAATGCGTCTTTATTCACTCTGGGAAAGATGTAGAAGCCTCCATCTGGTTCATAGAAGGATACGGGAAGATGTTTAAGCTGGGTTACGGCGTCCTTCATTCTGCTTTCGATGACTGCTGCGTAACGTGTAGCGTCGTCTTGACATTCAAGAGCTTTCACAGCAGCCTTCTGAATAAATTCGGGAACATTCGTTAAGAGGAGACTCTGCACTTTCACCAGTTTTGACACGAATTCCTTGGAGGATATGACGTATCCTATCCTGAAACCGGTCATCCTATAAGCCTTAGAAAAGGTCGACGCTAACACAAAATTCGAGTCAGCAACCTCCAAAAGACTCGGAGACCTTTTGAAAGAGAATAATCGGTAAGTCTCGTCGCCGAGAACGGTGACTCCCCTTCTTTGGGCTTCCTGCACAAGGCTTCTCAGCTCCTCAAGAGCCAACGATTTTCCGGTCGGATTGCATGGATAGTTTAGAGCCATCATCTTTGCTCCTGAATCCAAGGCAGCCTGGAAATCTTCTTGCCTGGGAACCCATTTATCTTCCAAATTGGTGTGAATTGTAATCGCTCTGCCTCCAGCTGCTTCGGCGCACTCTTTGTAGGCGGGCCAGAGGGGGTCAAACGTGATCAGACCGTCTCCTCGCCGGAGCATGTTGGATATGGCAAGATAGATCGCGAATCTTGACCCGGGAGTGACTAGAACTTGGTCAGGATGTATGTCTACTCCGAGGCTTCCACGGTAATCTGATGCGATTGCTTGTCTAAGTTCTAGGAGACCTTGGGCGGTGCTGTAACGTATGTATCCTTCTTTCATGCCATTTATGGCCGAGTCTATTACTGGTTTCGGTGGAGGAGCATCGGGTTCACCAACTTCGAGATGAATGATCTTTTCTCCTGCTGCTTCAAGTTCTTTGGCCAGGGCGAACATTTGCATATGTGAAATCTTGGGTTTAGACTCCTGTTTCTTCTGGGCGCGAACTGAGTCGTCGACCAAAATATTCAGTACTCTTAGAGCTCTGTCTGGGTCTATTCCTAGTGCTCCGCACTTTTCCAAGACGTGATGTCTTAGCTCTGCCTCTGCACCTATGTCTTCGATAGGTAGATTCTGCTTTTGTTTGGCTGAGCCTGCTTCTATGCTGAGGTCCAGCCTGCGAGATAACAGTTCAAGAATGTTGTCAGTTATAGATCTAATTTCTCTTCTAATAGTGGTGAGGTCTCTGTCTTCGCCCACTGTCTATCATTCCGATGGCTTGCTGGGTTTTAGCATTTGGGGTATCAAGCCGGCTCTCAGCCCATGGTCTGCAAGGACTGTTGCAACGATACTCTCTACAATTGGAGGAGCTCTTGGCAACACGCATGGATCATGGCGGCCTGTTACAACTAGACTTGTCTGTTCCAGGGTCTTCATGCTTACAGTGGCCTGAGATTTCGCTATGGATGAGGGTGGCTTGAAGGCTATCTTAATCACCAGGGGCATACCGCTCGTGATCCCACCAAGTATCCCGCCAGAGTTGTTGGTTTCGGTGACAATCTTTCCGTCTACAACCTTGAAGACGTCGTTATTCTCCGACCCATAGCGCCTAGCACTTTCGAAGCCCAAGCCGAATTCAACACCTTTCACCGCGGGCACAGCGAAGAGAGCTTTGCTTAGATCACTGTCTATGGATGCAAAGACCGGTTCGCCTAGGCCGACTGGAAGATC
>JACQRY010000100.1 GCA_016206275.1 Nitrososphaerota archaeon | reverse complement strand
TCGTCGCTATCCCAATCACTCCTCGTGCATCTGCACAGGCCCAGCTTCCGAGGGAACAGAGGAACTGGGAGAAGATCAACTATGATGAGTTTGGCGCAAATTACAGTCCGCAAAAGGTAATCAACAAAGAAAATGTGAATCTTCTCGAGCTGAAGTGGATCTACCCACACCGGCCGGCAAACCCGTTACCCGGCTTTCCGACAGCAACTCATGGTTCTGACACCCCTCCCCTGATCGTGGATGGTATCATCTATATCCAGACTCACCAAGGGGAGGTAATCGCTTTGAATGCAGAGACTGGAAAGGTTGTATGGACCAACCCTATCCCATATAACCGGACAGCGTTAGAGGCGAAGTATCCCCATGTTCAAGGAGGCGCATTTCTTACTCACAGGCATGGGATCTCATATTACGAAAAATTTGGGCCTTATGGCCCCACGCTTGTACCGGAGATGGTAGGGTGCCAGATGGACGCAGTCGATGCATTGACAGGTAAGATAAGGTTCCAAATATTCGAGCTCTGCGGTACGTTCGACGAGGCAAAGGCATGGGGAAGCCAGAGTCACTATTCAGCAGATAACCATCCCCCAGCAGTATTCGGTAACATTCTGGTTATACCGGTCGGTGGTAGGAGTGGGGGCGGTGGCAGAGCTTTCGTAGCAGGCTACGACATTAGCTCTTTGCCGGCAAAAAGAATCTGGCAGACATTCATAGCACCTCCGGCACAAGGAGATCCAGAATGGGCACTCAGAGAATGCGACAAAGGCAGGTTCGCCCCGTCAGAAGCCGAGCAGAAGGCCGGAGTACTTGCAGTAGCATGTAGCCAAGTTCGAAGTGTCTGCAGGGAGTGCTTGCTAAACGACTGGATAGACCCGGTAACCGGGAGAATGCACACAGCAAGCGCAGTCTCGGCCTTCTGGGGACACTATCCACTCGACCCAGAGACTGGAATAGTGTACATTGGCACAGGAGAGATCGGGCCGTACTGGAATGGATCAAGGAGACCTGGACCAAACCTCTACGGAAGCTCCATAATAGCATTAAACGCGAGAAATGGACAGATGGTCTGGTGGTTCCAAGATAATCCACATGACTTGTGGGACATGGACTGCGCATGGAATACAATTCTAGGAAAGACTGGTACTCGCAAAGTTGTCTTCAAGGCCTGCAAGGCGGGAGTGTATAGGGCCTTCGACGCTGCAACTGGCGAGGTACTCTGGGCCTTCGATCCGCCAAGCATTTGGAGACCTGCTTGCTGTCCGATCAAGGGGCTAGATCCCAAGAGTAACTCACTAGAAGGAGGTATAAGGCAACCATGGCCGGAATATCCCAGGTACGGTCCAACAACAAAGCCATTCGTCTTGGTCAACGGAGGTGCACAAGGGGTCCAAGAGTCAGATAGTGCCTTTGATGGTAGTAGATGGTACGTAGCTCCGTACAATAGGCCTCAGACCTACACGCTACGCAGTGTAATAGACATCGGAAATCACGGAGGGCTAATCGCGACGCCTCACCCACAAAACACAACCATTTGGGCAATAGACGCTGCAACTGGCAAACCAGTCTGGAGCTTCTTCATACCGACTGTAGGCTTGAGGGGAGGTTTAATCGTGAGCGGTGGGGTCCTATATGTACCTAGTCCTGATGGTAACATCTACATGCTGGATGCCGATAACGGCAAGCTAATCACCACGAAATACTTCGCAACAGCACTGGTTCGTCAGCCAACGATAGGAGCTACGGCAAGCGGGAAGATGATACTTGCCGTCAACATGGGAGGAGGAGGCACTCTAGGAGCTGGAAACATACCCGGTGCACTTATGGTATACGGCTTGCCTGATAAGTTGCCAGAGCCCCAAATCGTGACAAAAGAAGTAGTTAAGGAAGTCGTTAAAGAAGTAGTTAAGGAAGTGCCCAAGGAAGTGATTAAGGAGGTCGTAAGGGAAGTGCCAAAGGAAGTCATCTTTGAAGTCATCAAAGAGGTACCCAAGGAGGTAGTCAAAGAAGTGGTCAAAGAGGTACCAAAGGAAGTCACTAAGACTGTAACTGTCGAAACACTGAGTCCAATAACCTATGTAGGAGTCGGACTAGGCATCATCATAGCCGTCGTCGGAGTAGTAGTAGGTAGAAGAGGAAGAAAAGTAGCATAAGTGGGAACCCCCCACTTCTCTTTTATTTATCAACTAAGATATAGTCTATCTTAGCGAGTGCTCTAAGCTTGAAATCGATAACTAAGCTCCTGCTGGTAGGCATGATTGCGCTATCTAGTTTTGTCATAGTTGGGGCTTTCTATTATCAGGACAGGGCAATACAGGTATCGACAAGTGAGAAATTATGCGAAGAGACTCGGGAGAGAATTGATGATGTTGCGAATGACCCAAACTACACTTACGAAAGGAAGAGAGCTCTCATACAACAAGCAATGGCTGATGCTGAAAAGACGCTTATTGACAACAATTACTTCTGTCCTTTTACAATTCCAGAAGCGCAAATGCGGCCATAGCATTTTCTTAAATATCCTGCAAAGCAGGTTAACTCTAGAGTTGAAGATAGGCATAGTTCTGAACACGAAAGAACCAGAAACTGTGTGGAATGCTTTGAGGTTTGGTGTAACTGCCCTCTTGGGCGGGCATGAGGCAAAGGTCTTCCTTAT
>JACQRY010000099.1 GCA_016206275.1 Nitrososphaerota archaeon | reverse complement strand
GAATGCTGGGGCGGGGGCACAGCGACAATCATGATCATGGGGGATACCTGCACAAGGGCGTGCCGGTTCTGCAACGTGAAGACTGGTAACCCAGGAAAATGGTTGGATCCTTATGAGCCTATTATGGTTGCCAAAGCATTGAGTCGACTGGACTTGGAGTATATCGTCGTGACTTCCGTTGACAGAGATGATCTTCCTGACGGTGGAGCATCACATTTCGCTGGGACCATCAGAGCTATCAAACAAGAAAAGCCTGAGCTAATCTTAGAGGTTTTGATACCTGACTTTAGAGCTGACCATGATGCGTTGAAGAGGGTTGTTGATGCTGGTCCGGAGGTTATTGCCCATAACATTGAGACCACCGAGTCTTTGACTCCGAGAGTTAGAGATCGGAGGGCTAATTACCAGCAGTCTTTGAAAGTGTTGTCGATAATCAAATCTCTGAATCCGGATATCTATACGAAGTCTTCCATTATGCTCGGCTTGGGCGAGGCTGAGGAGGAGGTTGTTCAAACCATGATTGACCTTAGATCAGTTGGCGTTGACTTCTTGACTATTGGACAGTATTTGAAGCCGGGGTCGTCACTCCGCTTTCTGGAGGTTCAGGAGTATGTGCCGCCTCAAAGATACGAGTACTTCAGGGCCAAAGGGGAAGAGATGGGGTTCCTCTACGTGGCTTCAGGACCGCTGGTCCGCAGTTCGTACCGGGCGGGAGAGTTCTATATGGCAAGCATCATCCGAAGGAAATATCACGGCGCTCAACCCTTTCAACAAGGTGGAGAATAATGTCGAGCGGAGTTCTTCAGGTAGTGAACCAGGAAGGTAAGTTCGACCCGAAGCTCGACCCAGACTTGCCTCAAAGTGAGCTCCATAAGCTCTATCGGACAATGATTTACACCAGAGTCTTTGATAACCGTATGATCGCTCTACAAAGACAAGGCCGCATGTCCTTCTACGCTCCTTGTGTAGGCGAAGAGGCAGCACATGTTGGGAGCGCATATGCTTTGAAGCCTGAAGATTGGTTGTTCCCTCAGTACCGTGAACAGGGTGCGATGATTCTGAGAGGCATCCCGTTGGAGCAACTAGTGTCTTCGCTTTTTGGTAATAGGAATGATGTTTGCAAGGGGAGGAACTTCGCTAATGCTTGGGGTGATCGCTCTCTGAATATTGTTAACTCTTCAGCCCCCGTTGGCACACAGATACCGTTGGCAGTGGGCGCAGCTATGGCTGCTAAGTATAAGGGAGACAAGATAGTGACATTGGCCTACTTTGGGGATGGATCTACTTCCTCAGGCTACTTTCATGTAGGCCTGACCTTCGCCTCAGTCTTCAAGGCTCCTACAATCTTCTTCTGCAAGAATAATCAATATGCTGTCTCGGTTCCCACTCAGCGCCAACTTGGCTCGGAGAACATCGCGGTGAAAGCAGCAGGATACGGGATGGAGGGTGTGCAGGTTGATGGGAATGATATTCTTGCGGTGTATCGCGTGACCAAGGACGCTGTGGAGCGAGCTAGAAACGGTGAGGGACCAACCTTGATCGAGGCCATTACGTACAGAATAGGTCCACACTCCACTTCAGACGATCCCAGCAGGTATCGAAGCCAGGAGGAAGTTGAAAGCTGGAAGCGGAAGGATCCTATCAAACGACTCCGCCTCTATCTTGAAAATAGGGGGCTTTGGGGTGAAAAGGAGGAAGCTGATCTGTGGAAGGAAGCGGAAGATATGGTTAGCGAAGCGGTCCGGAAGGCCGAGGCTGCTCCACTACCTACTGTCGAAAGCATGTTCGAAGACGTGTACAAAGAGATGTCCACGGCCCTCAAAGAACAGTTGCAGGACGCGCTTACGTTCCATGAGTGGGGATAAGTGAGGCGAGATGCCGGTTCTCACAGTTGTCCAGGCGATAAACAAGGCTCTTTCAGAAGAGATGAGTAAAGACGAGTCTATTGTGCTCCTTGGCGAGGATATTGGTGTCAACGGAGGCGTATTCAGGGCTACTGAAGGCCTCTACCAAACCTTCGGTTCAAACCGTGTCATTGATACACCCTTAACGGAATCGGGGATCATTGGTATTGCAATGGGCATGTCTCTCTACGGCCTAAAACCTGTGGCTGAAATACAGTTCTTGGACTTCATCTACCCGGCCTTTGATCTGATAGTGAACGAGTTGGCCAAGTTTCGATACAGGACTGGAGGCCACTATACTGCTCACATGGTTATCAGAGCCCCATGCGGAGGAGGCATCAAAGGAGGCATGTATCATTCGCAAAGCTCTGAAACTTACTTCATCCACACGGCAGGACTGAAGGTGGTGATGCCCTCCAGCTCTTATGATGCTAAAGGTCTTCTAATCGCAGCGATTAGGGACGATGATCCAGTGATCTTCCTTGAACCTAAACGCCTCTACCGCAGCATTAAGGGTGAAGTTCCTGAAGGAGACTACGCCGTTCAGTTAGGAAGAGCATCAGTGTTGACGGAGGGTGAAGATGTGTCGCTTTTCACCTATGGCGCTATGGTGCATGTAGCTTTGGAGGCAGCTAAGAAAGCTGGTGAAAAAGGGATAAGCGTGGAAGTGGTTGATCTGAGGACATTATCTCCTCTTGACTTTGACGCAATGGTGACTTCGGTAAAGAAGACTGGTCGCGTAGTAATAGTTCACGAAGCACCTCGCACACTGGGCCTCGGAGCAGAGATCTCAGCTATAATCTCGGAGAAAGCTTTCCTGCACCTAGAGGCTCCCATTGCTCGCGTAACGGGATATGACACGCCCTACCACTATTCCCTGGAAGAAGTCTATTTGCCCAATGTCGAAAAAGTGTTGAAGACCGTCGAGAAGACAGCCAGCTTCTAGAGGAGCTTAATACAGAATGGTCTTCGAGTTCAAGCTTCCCGATGTGGGCGAGGGTGTAGCGGAAGGCGAGATAAGACGCTGGTTCGTGAAGGTCGGTGACCAAGTCTCGGAGAATCAGCCCTTGGTTGAAGTTATGACGGATAAGGTAACTGTGGAAATTTCCTCTCCTAGGAGTGGAACGGTTCTTGATGTCTTGGCTAAGGAGGGTGAGATCGTCAAAGTAGGTTCTGTAATCATAACTATCGGTGAAAAAGGTGAACAGGCTGCCCAAAGAAGCCAACCCACGACCAAACCCAGTGAACTGTCAACAGTTCCTCAACCTGCACCTATTGCCCCAAAAACGCCCTCTGTGTTAGCTGCTCCGGCCACTAGGAGATTGGCAAGAGAGATGAGCGTAGACATAACTCAAGTAAGAGGGACAGGCGAAGATGGAAGGATTACAGAGGAAGATGTGCGGAGACACGTATCCGCTGGGACTGTGACGGCCGCGGCTGCAGCGAGAGCAGAAGTTGGTGAAGAGCGGGTTCCTCTCCGAGGCGTTCGTAGGAGGATGGCTGAATCCATGGCTATGTCATCGAAGATGACTGCTCAATTCACTTTGGTAGAGGAAGTCGATGTAACCAATCTGGTTGCTGCCAGAGAGACATTGAAGCCTGCGGCTGAGAAAAAAGGAACTAAGCTCACCTACATACCATTTATCATAAAGGCAGTCGTCCAAGGCTTGAAAGAATACCCCTACCTGAACGCATCCTTAGACGATGATAAGCAGGAAGTGGTCTTGAAGAAGCGTTACAACATTGGTGTCGCGGTTGATACTGGGGAGGGCCTTGTTGTGCCTGTGGTTAAGGACGCTGATAGGAAGGGTCTTTTAGATCTAGCCAAGGAGGTAGAAGAATTGGCTCACAAGGCGAGGGAATCCCGGCTGGGGCTCGACGATATTAAGGGCGGCACCTTCAGCATCACAAGTCTTGGAGCATTGGGAGGACTGCTCGCCACGCCCATTATTCATCATCCTGAGGTAGCCATTCTAGGTATCCATAGGATCGACAAGAGGCCAGTGGTCAAAGACGGTCAGATAGTTGTCAGAGACGTAGCTCACATCTCACTGTCCTTCGACCACAGGATTGTTGACGGTGCTACTGCAGGTAGGTTCACCGGCAGGATTAAGGATCTTCTTGAAGAACCGGGTCAACTGATTTCGGAGCTGGTTTAACGAAATGGCTAGGCGTGTAGATGCAGTAGTCATAGGAGGGGGTCCCGGCGGCTATGTCTCCGCGATACGTCTTGGGCAACTAGGCAAGAAAACGGTGCTAGTCGAGAAGCAGCGGCTGGGTGGCGTATGTCTTAATGAAGGCTGCATCCCTTCTAAGGCCCTGATCTCGGCAGGAAGATTAGCACGGAAGATCCGTGAAGCCGGGGAGATTGGTTTTGAGTCAACTGGTCTGAAGATTGATTTCCAGAAGACTCAGGCTTGGAAGAACAGGGTTGTGAATAGGCTAAGGGGTGGCATAAAACTGCTTTGCGAAAAGAACGGTGTCGAAGTAGTTTACGGCGAAGCTGAGCTCAAGGCTGGGAACATTGTGCTTGTGAAAAACAGTGGAGGAGCAGAGGAATTGCAAGCTGATAGCACCGTCATCGCCACAGGCTCAGGGCCCATCGAACTCAAAGGTTTCTCCTTCGATGGCAACCTAATAGTGGATTCGACCGCCGTGCTGGAGCAGAACAATATCCCTAAGCGTCTACTCGTGATTGGAGGAGGCATAACCGGGCTCGAAGTCGGCTGCATGTACCAGAATCTCGGCGCTCAACTCACAGTAGTCGAGCTGATGAATCAGGTTCTACCAGGGTTTGACCCAGAGGTGGCTGATGTGGTCTACAAGACTCTCCTTAAGAGGGGCGCTAAGATCTATTTGGGAGGAGAAGCAGTAAGCCCTGAGGCTTCTGATGGAGGCGTTAGAGTAAGGTTCCGATCTGCTAGTGGTGAGGTTGCTGAGGAATTTGACAGGGTCTTGGTGGCTGTTGGCAGAAAACCTAACACTAATGGTCTCGGCTTAGAAGATGTTGGAGTTAAGCTGGATCAAAAAGGCTTCATCAAGGTTGACGAACAGATGCGTTCTACTACAAGTGGCATATATGCTATTGGCGATGTCGTGGGTCCACCTTTCTTGGCTCATAAGGCTTCAAGAGAGGGAATTGTGGCTGCGGAGGTGATCGGAGGCATGTCGACGGCCTTCGACAATAGGGCTATGCCTAGTGCTGTGTTCACGGATCCGGAGGTGGCGACTGTAGGGTTGACTGAAGAGGAGGCTAAGAGGACGCTTGGAGGATGCGTCGTTGAACGGTTTCCGTTTCAAGCGTCTGGAAGAGCTTTGACTGAGAGGGAGACAAACGGGTTTGTCAAGATCGTGGCGGATGTTCAGAGAAAACGGTTACTGGGAGTACACATAGTGGGACCTGATGCGTCGGATATTATCAGCGAAGCTGCTCTAGCCATCGAGATGGGCGCATCGGTAGAGGATTTGGCTCTCACGATACATCCTCATCCCACTCTACCAGAGGCTTTGATGGAGGCCGCAGAAGCAATAATAGGCGCACCTATCCATGTGTTGACAAAATGAGTAGAACGGTTCTCTTCCTAGACCTTGGCTTCGCCGAATATGGGAGAGCGTGGAGCCTGCAGCGTAGGCTCGTGGAGGCTAGGGCTCGGGGCTCGATTCCAGATGTTTTGATATTTGTCGAGCATCCCCATGT
>JACQRY010000116.1 GCA_016206275.1 Nitrososphaerota archaeon | reverse complement strand
GCTCGGGGTTTGACGAAGATATCGCAAATATTCGTGCGATCAGGGATGCTGGAAAAGATTTGGTGATTGTGGCGGATGCCCACATGCACTGGAGTGTCAAAGAAGCCATCAGGACGATTAAGGCTTTGGAGAAGTTTGACGTCATCATAGAGCAGCCTGTTAGAGGGATAGAGAATATGGCTGAAGTTAAGAGAGCTGTTGATGCCATCATAACTGCTGATGAAGCATGCTTCACTGTTGACGATGCTGTAAGGATAGTTCAGAACAGAGCTGCTGATTCTGTCACAGTCAAGATCCCGAAGGCAGGGGGTCTTTATCCTGCTAAGAAGATAATCACCATCGCGGAAGCAGCAGGACTTCAAGTTAGAATCGACGGTGTTCCTGGTGATACAAAGCTGTCGAATACCGCTGCAGCTCACGTAGCAACCACAACAAGACGACTCCTCCCGGGCTCTGGAGTAATGCAGCACCGCTACTTCCTGAAAGATGATGTCGTAGCAGAAGGAGGCCTAGTCTTCGAAGACGGAAGAGTTAGCGTAGATGATAAGCCTGGCTTCGGCATTAAGCATAAAGAGAACTTGCTTACCAAAGTTTAATCCTTCGAGGATATCGCCCGTCTGACTGGCAAGAACAAAAAGCTGGGCGTATGTCACGCATATTGCTTAGTTGCACTCATGTTCTTCTTTGTATTCTACCTCCTGAGACTTCTACCTGACGGATTCTTGCATAACCAAACATGATATGCTTATTAGTCGAATAAGAAAAATGCCGTGCGGTACTTTTGAAGATTACTGGAATCGATGTTTATAGGATAAGCCTACCTCTGATAGAACGCACCAAATCCGCGTCTGCGGGAGGAATCATGTATCTTGACTCCCTAATGGGAGTCCTAGTCAAAGTTCACACCGATGACAATATGATCGGGCTGGGCACAGCTGCAACGGTTCCAGCATACGCGGGTATGACACAAGACACAATTGTGGACGCGATAAAGTTCCTTTCACCCTATCTAATCGGGCTAGACCCATTCGACATAGAGGATGTTCACACCCGCATGGATTCAAGACTTGTGAGAAATACGCCACCCAAATCAGCCTTGGACATGGCTCTCTACGACATAATGGGGAAAGCAATCAACAGACCTGTACACCAGCTACTAGGTGGAAGAGTAAGAAAAGACTTCATTACTGACCGAGCCATCTTCACCCTTGAAAAAACCCCTGAACAGATAGGTAAGGATACCGTAAAGCACGTGGAAGAAGGATATCGGGGGTTCGAGGTTCACGTAGGTTCAGGGTTTGAGGAAGATGTAGCTAACATAAGGGCCATTAGAGACGCTGGAAAAGATCTAGTCATTGTTGCAGATGCGCATCAGCACTGGAGCGTGAAGGAAGCCATCAGAACCATCAAGGCATTGGAGAAGTTTGACGTCATCATAGAGCAGCCTGTTAGAGGGATAGAGAATATGGCTGAAGTTAAAAGAGCCGTGGATGCCACTATAACTGCTGATGAAGCATGCTTTACAGTCGACGACGCCATAAGCATAGTTCAGAACAGAGCCGCTGACGCCGTGACGGTCAAAGTCCCTAAGGCAGGAGGGTTATACCCAGCGAAGAAGATAGTTACCATAGCTGAAGCAGCGGGCCTCCAAATCAGAATCGACGGGGTACCCGGGGACACAATGCTATCTAATAGCGCAGCATGCCATTTGGCAACAACAATACGAAGACTGCTCCCAGGCTCCGGAGTCATGCAGCACCGCTACTACCTCAAAGACGATGTCGTAGCAGAAGGAGGCTTAATCTTCAAGGACGGTAGAGCTAGCGTAGACGATAAGCCAGCATTCGGAATCAAACATAAGGAGAATCTGCTTACCAAAGTTTAGCTATGATGCCTGCTACATGTCTTTGATCTTCTTAGTGATAGCGTCACCCATCTGGCTGGTCGAAGCTTTGCCTCCTAGGTCTTGTGTACGCACCTTTCCAGCTTTCAGCACTGCTTGAACAGCCTTCTCAACCTTCGCTGCAGAGGAACGTAGTCCTAGCTGGTCTAGCAGAAGACCTCCTGCAAGGATCGTAGCTATTGGATTAACGACGTTCTTCCCCTTATACTTGGGTGCCGAGCCATGTATGGGTTCAAACATTGAGGTGCCTTCAGGATTTATGTTTCCTCCTGGTGCAATGCCCAAGCCCCCCTGAATCATCGCGCCTAAATCAGACAGAATGTCGCCGAACAGGTTCGGCATCACAACGACTTCAAACCACTCTGGGTTCTTCACGAACCACATGCAGGTTGCATCGACAAACGCCATGTCAGTTGATATTCCCGGGTAGCCTTTAGCGACTTCTTGGAAGACTTCTCTCCACATACCGTACATGTGTGTAAGCACATTTGCCTTGTCCACTGCGGTCACCTTCTTTCTTCCATGGCTCTTGGCGTAGTCGAAAGAGTATTTGATAATCCTCTTGGCTCCCTTCCTAGTGATTACGCCTATCTGATACGCGACTTCGCCAGCATCAGACTGTAAATCTATGCCGAAACGCAGATGATACATTTCTCTAACCAAGTCCAAGGTCTGCTTGCTCTTAGCAGTCTTGACACGGCTTCCGATTCCCACATAGAAATCTTCGGTGTTTTCTCTTACCACAGTAAAATCGATGTCGCTAGGACCCTTATTTGCTAACGGAGTTTTGACTCCCTCGTATAGCTTGACAGGCCTGAGGTTAACATATTCATCCATGTAGAAACGGAACTTCAGAAGTATCCCAAGCTCTAAGACACCGGGCTGAACCCTTGGGTCTCCTAGAGCACCCAAATACACTACCTTGTACTTCTTCAGCTCCTTCAAAGAGTTCTCAGAGATGAGCTCGCCTGTGGCGAGATAGTGGTCTGCTCCGAAGGGATATTCTATCCAGTTAAGATCAAAGCCGTCAACCTCTCCCACAGCCTCCAGAACCTTCTTACCTTCCCTGATAATCTCCGGTCCTATCCCATCCCCAGGGATCACAGGCACTTTGTGTGCAGTCATCAGTTTCGCTGCCTTCGTCCCGTCTGATACCCGTTAAAAAGTTTCACAGCTCTTTCCGCGACGCTGAAACAGGTTTAAGCTTGAATATTCCTCAAGTGGCAGATTGGTCAGCAGTCTTGATTCCTCAGTTGTCTTCATGCCGGTTGAAAATAAATAGGTCTTCAAGGAGTCTGTGTGATACTATTTAGCCTTCGCTAGGTTAAGCAGTCGTACAGAAGTTATGGACAGATGGCTTATGATTCTAAGGCTTCTAGGACTTCTTGAGTATGATTATCTACTTTTACCCCTCGGAACGTTTTTTTTACTTTTCCTTGCTCGTCGATGATGAAGGTTGAACGCTCTATGCCCCAGTATTCTCTGCCATACTGGTTCTTGAGTTTGTATACGCCGTAGGTTTTGCTGATCTCCGCCTCTTTATCTGAGAGGAGGGTGAAGGGTAGACTGTATTT
>JACQRY010000104.1 GCA_016206275.1 Nitrososphaerota archaeon | reverse complement strand
TTGGAGAGATCGTTACATGCCCTGACTGCGGTCTCGACTATGAGGTAACTGAGGCTTCATCCAACGGGGTTAAGCTGCGTGCCGCTGAGACATCAGGAGAAGACTGGGGTGAGTAAGCAACCATGGCGAAGAGACTGGCCTTAATCTACGATAGAATACGGTGGGAGGAGAAGGTTCTAGTCAAGGAAGCCAAAGCCAAGGGATTCAGCGTCAATTCTATAGACGCCAAGAACATGCTCATAGACATCTTCAAGGACCGCATCAAAGCAGCTTACGGTGAGATAGTTCTGCAGAGATGCATAAGCTACTATCGTGGCCTGCACGCAACGGCTTACTTAGAGTCAAAAGGATTGAAGGTTGTCAACTCTCTACATGTCTCCACGGTCTGCGGAAACAAGTTTCTCACATCATTAGCACTGCAACAAGCAGGCATCCCCACCCCCAAAACCTTCCTAGCCTTCACACCTGATGCTGCAATGCAAGTCCTACAGGAGCTCAAATACCCAGCGGTTTTAAAACCTGTCACCGGGAGCTGGGGCAGAAGCGTAGCCCCCCTCAAAGACCCTGAAACCGCCCGGGCAATACTAGAGATCAAAGAAGATACTCCCGGAGCCTTAAACCAGATCTACTATATTCAAGAGATGGTTAAGAGGCCTCCTAGAGACATCAGAACTATTGTGATTGGAGACGAGCTTATCACGGCTGTCTACAGGCATGCGCCTCCAGATGACTGGAGGACCAATGTCGCCTTGGGTGGCAAGACAACCCTATGCCCTGTTACCAATGAGCTGGAGGATGTGATGTTGAAGGCTGCTCGCGCGGTTGGAGGGGGAGTGCTGGGGGTTGATGCTATGGAGAGTCCTAACGGGGTAGTGGTGCATGAGGTTAATAACACTGTGGAGTTTAAGGGGGCTGCAGTGGTCAGCGAAGCCAATATTCCTAGAGCCATAGTGAAGTATCTGGTTGAACTGGTTAAGCGGTGAAAAAGATTGGTCAGAGTAGGTGTCATAGGTGCATCAGGATACACTGGTGGAGAACTGCTGCGCCTGCTGTTGCTTCACGAAGAAGCAGAGGTAACCATTGCGACTTCGCGTCAATACGCGGAGGAATATGTCTACCGAATCCATTCAAACCTCAGGGGCTACACAGACCTACAGTTCAGTGACTGGAACCTAGATGAAGTCACGAGCAAATGCGACTTGGTCTTCACATCTCTTCCCCACGGGGCATCTATGAAGGTTATTCCAAGCCTTGTGAACACAGGGCTTAAGATAGTTGATCTCAGCGCCGACTACAGGCTGAAAGATTCAGCTGATTACCTGAAGTATTACGGCTATGAGCATCCTAACCCCGACCTGTTGAAAAAGTTCGTCTTCGGCATACCTGAGCTCCGCAAAGACGAGATCCGCGGCGCGAGACTGGTTTCATGTCCGGGATGTATGGCTGTGACATCAATACTCGCATTAGCACCGTTAGTGAAGAACAAGCTGATAGACACCAGCCATATAGTCGTCGACGCCAAGATAGGCTCCTCGGGCGCGGGGGTAAAGCCAACTATTGCTACACACCATTCTGAACGTTTCAGCGTAGTCAGACCATACAAGCCTGTAAGTCACAGGCATACAGCTGAGATCAAGCAGGAGCTCGGCAAGCTTGCAGGCTCCAAGATACCTATCTACATGTCTCCCCACGCGGTGAACATGGTTAGAGGCATACTTTGCACCTGCCACACCTTTCCGTCTAAACCGTTGACGGTTCCGGAAATATGGAAGGCGTATAGAGGCTTCTACCCTGAGGAGCCGTTCATAAGGTTCGTGAGAGACAAGAGGGGTCTGTACGGCTACCCCGATCCTAAGGTTGTGGTCGGATCAAACTTCTGTGACATAGGTTTCGAGCTGGAGGACGATGCAAGTAGGCTTGTAGTGATGTCGGCAACTGACAATTTGATGAAGGGAGCGTCAGGGACTGCTGTGCAGAACATGAATCTGATGATGGGTTTCAACGAAAGAATGGGGTTGGAGGCACCGGCGCTGCACCCGGCGTGAGTGGGCATGGTTGTGGTAGTGAAGGTAGGGGGGAGTATTCTAGGTGGAGGAGTCAGCGCATCGATCCTTTCAGACATTAAGGCTTTGCAGGAGTCGGAGAAGATTGTGCTGGTTCACGGTGGGGGAGACGAGGTCACAGCCATTGCTGAGAAGCTGGGAAAAGAGCAGAAGTTCGTGGTTTCACCTGAAGGTATCAGGAGCAGATATACTGACAGGGAGACCGCATCTATCTACACGATGGTGATGGCGGGGAGGCTCAACAAAGAGATGGTGGCGGCGCTGCAGAAAGTGGGGGTTCGAGCAGTAGGTCTCTGCGGTTTGGATGGGGCTATATTGCAGGCTGAACGCAAAAAGAAACTGATCGTAGTCGACGAGAGAGGAAGAAAGATGATTATCGATGGTGGTTACACAGGCAAGATCAGTCACGTCAACGGCGAGCTGATCCATATGCTCTTGGATCACGGTTACACTCCTATAATTTCACCTGTAGCTTTGAGTATGGAGTATGAGCCCCTTAACGTGGATGGAGACAGGGCTGCAGCCTACGTTGCTGGAGGAGTCAAGGCGAGCAAAGCCGTCTTCCTCACCGATGTCTCAGGAGTTTTGATGGACAACCAGCTGGTCAATACGCTGGATTTGAAGGAGGCTGAGGAGATGCTTCCTAGGATAGGCTTCGGGATGGAAAAAAAGGTTCTTGCTTGCGTGGAGGCTTTGAAGATGGGTGTAAAAGAAAGCATAATTGCTTCAGGCCTTGTTGAAAACCCGATCTTATCAGCCGTGAAACATAAGGAGTGTACAGTGATATCTCCGTGAGTAGCAGGATAACGGAGCTGGAAGACCGTTACTTCGCATCGGTCTACCAGAAGATGCCGGTAGCCTTGGTTAAAGGGAAAGGTGCTCTCCTCTGGGATGCAGATGGAAAAGAGTACATAGACTGCATGGGGGGCTACGGTGTTGCTATAGTCGGCCACTGCAATGATGTGGTGGTTGAAGCGGTTAAACACCAGTCCGAGAGACTTCTAACATGTCACGGTTCTTTCTACAATGATGTTAGAGCTGAACTGTTGGAGAAGCTGGTCAACATAGCTCCCAAAGGCTTGAACAAAGTCTTTCTAGCTAACAGTGGTACTGAAGCTGTTGAATGCGCGATCAAGCTGGCCAGAAAACATACAGGCAAAAAGAAAATCGTAGCTATGACAGGCAGTTTTCACGGCAAAACTATGGGCGCTTTATCCGCGACCTGGAACGAGAAGTATCGCGGACCCTTCGAACCCCTCATACCGAGAGTAGAATTCTGTCCCTTTGGAAACCTTGAGAAGGCTTTTGAGCTGATCGATGGAGAAACTGCTACAGTCATAGTGGAGCCTATTCAAGGAGAAAGCGGTATACATCTTCCTCCAGACGGCTTCCTACAAGGACTAAGAGAAATCTGTGACAAGAGGAATGTTGACCTAATCTTCGATGAAATTCAGTCAGGCTTTGCGAGGACTGGACGTATGTGGGCGTCTGAGCATTGGAATGTTGTTCCTGATATTATGTGTGTGGCGAAAGGTATGGCGGGAGGAGTACCTATGGGAGCAGTATTAGCGAGAGGCGACGTGATGGCCGTCTTCAAAGCTGGGGATCATAGTAGCACTTTCGGGGGGAACCCTCTTGCCTGCGCCGCCGCATCAGCTACTATAGACTATATTATTGAAAACCATATAGTTGAAAGGGCTGCCAGCCTAGGTTCAGCCTTCAAACTTGGTCTTGAAGCGGTTAAGCAGAGACGCGCCATAATTCGAGAAGTTCGTGGATTAGGTTTGATGCTGGGCATTGAGTCTCGTTTTGATGTCAAAGACATCTTATTCGGAGGCTTCGATAAAGGAGTGTCCCTGCTTTACTCAGGGCGTAACATCATAAGGCTACTGCCTCCTTTGGTCATAACTGAAGAGCAGCTTCGCAAGGTGACCACAGTCATCGAAGAGCTCTTCATTGCTGACGCGTCCAGACGGATGAGTCTGCAGCAGAAACCCTAGTCCACTGCCTAGTAGGGCAAGCTGACCTAATTTCTTTGCGCTCGTCAATTTGTCTTCGGCTTCACGTTTCACCGGAGATATTTGAACACCATTTACGTTAGACACCTTCCACAAGGCTAGTTTCGCTATCAATCCGAAATAGACATATGATAATCGAAAGATTTTTACGCATATCGTCACACGCCGAGGGCCATGGCTCTAGATAGAATAGATCAAAAGATCATCAATATTCTGAAGGATGATGCCCGAAAACCTTTTGTCGAAATAGCTGCCGCAGTGGGACTATCAGAAGGAGCTGTAAGGAGAAGAGTTAGCAACCTACTACGTTCAGGAACCATTAAACGTTTCACCATAGAAGAGGGTCAAGACAAAGGCGCTAGCGCCATAACCCTGATCTCGGTCAACCCTGCAACACCAACTTCAGGAGTGGCAGAGCGACTGAAGAGGCTGAGAGGGGTGGATATTGTCTATGAAATCACCGGCGAGTATGATATTGCGGCTATTGTGTCAGCTGCGACCATAGCAGATGCTAACAAATGTATTGACGATGTTCGTAAGGTAGATGGGGTTGCAACTACGAATACCGTTATAATTCTTAGGGTTATTCGTTGATTTTCACACGAAAATCGTTAAATAGCCATTAGCACAAGCCCGCCACATAGTGAACCATGATGGCACGGGAGTCAGGCGACAACGGATTAGGGTTTGATGGCGAAGCCCGTAGACATATCGATAGTTATAACGGTCCAGACAAATCTCTACCCGAAAAAGTGCTTCTGCTCGACACAACCCTAAGAGAAGGAGAACAGCATCCCGGAGTAAGCTTCACAATTAGACAGAGGCTACAAATAGCTTGGATGCTCGACTATTTCGGCGTTAACGCTATCGAGATCAGCCCTATTGTGTCAAGGGATCATGAAGAATCCACCAAATCCATGTTGAAGGCAGGGCTCAGCGCAACCATAGTAGCCCATGTTAGAGCTCTTCCGTCAGACATAGATGTTGCTCGCCGATGTGGGGCAGATTGGATTGCGATGTATCACTCGGTTTCCGATGTGCATCTTAAGCATAAGCTGAGGGTATCTAGAGAAGAGGCTTTGAAGAGATCTGTCGAGGCGGTTGAATACGCAAAGGCACATGGGTTACAATGCCGGTTCACGGCTGAAGATGCTAGCAGGGCAGACCCTGAGTTCTTAAAGACTGTATGCAAAGCTGTCACCGATGCAGGTGTCGACAGGATCAGCGTTCCTGACACTACCGGGATCATGAGGCCAATGGGAATGTATCGATTGGTGAAGACTGTTCGTGGAGAGGTAGATACTCCTTTGGACGTTCATTGCCATAACGATCTAGGTCTCGGGCTTGCGAACTCCCTTGCAGGCATGGAGGCCGGTGCCTCCCAGATACATGTCACCATTAACGGTATCTCCGAGAGAGTAGGATTGGTTTCTTTAGCTGAGGCCAGCCTAGCTCTGATGTTTCTCTATGGCATGAAGATGAATGTGAGATTGAACATGCTTCAGGAACTCTCGCAGCTGATATCGAGCTATACAGGTATACCTATTCCAGCTTCGATGCCGTTGGTAGGAGAGAACGCATATAAACACAAAGCTGGGACTCACGTGGCTGCTGTGATTAGGAGTTCTCAAGCCTACGAGAATATTCCTCCTAACGCCGTGGGTAACAGGAGGCGGATCATCTTCGGCGAGCTGTCAGGCAAGAACGGAGCAGCTTTTCTACTACGTATACTAGGGTTGAATCCGTCTCCAGAGCAGGCTGCCACGCTGGCTCAAGGATTGAAGAATCTGAGGTGCGGAGACCTCTTCGAGCTTGATCTCGCAGGCGACATGGAGACCAAGCTTGAGGAATCAACGGGAAAGTCTCAGAGCTAGTCGGAGGTGACAGAATCAAGGTTGAACTGCCTAGAGTGCGACGCGAAGATCAGTGCTCCTAAGGATGCTTTGCCAGGCGAAATCGTCACTTGTCCAGATTGTGGAGCCTCCTTTGAGCTCTACAAGGAAGGCGAAAACCTTCAGATTCGCCCGGCTCAGGTTGAGGGCGAAGACTGGGGTGAGTGAACATTCCTATCGTCACAATGTTCTATGATATGATTAGGTGGGAAGAGAAGGCTCTCGTAGAAGCTGCCAAACGTAAGAATATTGATCTGAGGCTTGAAGACGCTAGAGAAAGATTCTTTGATGTGACTGGTAACGATCTTCCTGATTTAGGCGACATCATACTGCAGCGATGTGTCAGCTTCTTCAGAAGCATTCATCTAACTGCCTTCTTAGAAGAGAAAGGGTACAAAGTCGTTAACGGTTTCCATCAGTCCATAGTTTCAGGGAACAAACTGTATACATCTCTTGCCTTGGTGAAAAACGGGATTCCTACACCCCGAACCATGCTTTCCTTTACTTCTGAAGCATCGTTCAAAGCTCTTGACAAGATGGGTTATCCGGCTGTTTTGAAGCCTACTATGGGGAGCTGGGGGCGGCTTCTAGCCATGCTTAAGGACAATGAGTCTGCTGAAAGCATCTTTGAAGATAGGGAGAGCATGTACCCCTTGTATCAAGTATACTACTTGCAGGAACGGGTGAAACGTCCTCCCAGAGACATTAGAAGTTTTGTCATAGGGGACAGAGTTGTTGCTGCCATCTACCGTGTGTCCAACGGTCACTGGAAGACCAATACTGCTCTGGGCGCTAAGGCTGAGAACTGCCCGATCACAAAGGAGCTGGAAGACTTATCGTTAAGGGCTGCTAGAGCTATTGGTGAAGGAATATACGGTGTGGACTGCATGGAGTCCCCTGAAGGCTTACAGGTGCATGAAGTTAACAGCACCATAGAGTTCAAGAACACCGTCCCAGCCACAGGAGTAGATATCCCTGGAATGATCATGGATTACCTTTCCGATAAAGCTGCTAGGTAAATTGCCTAGGAGTCTCCCTATGGCTAACCCTGCTTTAGAACTGTTAGAGGAAATGTTGAAGATCTACAGTCCTTCGAGAAGAGAGGGTCCTCTAGCCGCCTTTCTTGCGGAGAAGATGGAATCACTGGGCTTCCGTGGCGTCAAGGTTGATTCTGCTCTTAACGTGATTGGAGAAGCAGGCAGCGGTTCTCCTGTGACCCTTCTTTGCGGCCACATGGACACGGTTCCGGGGAGGCAACCTGTTTTGATGGATGAACGATTTATCTGTGGTCGAGGTGCCTGTGATGCCAAGTCTCCTCTTGCAGCTCTGATCTTGGCGGCATCAAAGTTTGTCGACAGAAAGGACGCTGGAACTGTAATTGCGGCCGGGGTGAGCGATGAGGAAGGGGAAGGGCTGGGGATAAATCAGCTTGTCAAAGACGGCATTAAGGCTGATTACGCCATCTTCGGAGAGCCTAGCGGCGTTGACAACATCACTATTGCTTACAAAGGAAGTTTCACTATTCAGCTGCTCTGCAAGACTGCCAGTGTGCACGCCAGCGCTCCTTGGATGACGGAGAACTCTATTGAAAAGATGCTTGAAGTCTGGCAAGCCGTCAAAGAACACTTGGCTAAGTATGATGATCCCAACGACAGGAATCATTCTGTTACTGCTTCACTGACAGAGATCAAAGGCGGAGTTTCACACAACGTGACCCCCGGAACCTGCAGGATCACGATTAACGTGCGGGTTCCTTCTCAACTTACTTGCAGTCAAGTGGCTGATGAAATCGGCGGCGTGATAACAGAGTTCCAACGAGATCTATCGTTCCCTAAGCTGAAGATGCGGCTGGGGGGCTTCACGGAGCCTTTTGAAGCTGATAAGAATTCTTTGCTTGTGAGGGCTCTAATAAGGGCAGGGTTGAAGGTGAGGGGCAGAAGGCCTCTGCTCCTGAGGAAGACTGGAACTGGCGACATGAATGTGTTGGGGAAGGCTTTAGGTATCCCAGTGGTGACATATGGGCCAGGCAACTCTCACCAGTCACATACGCGGCGAGAGTGTGTTGAGATTCAGGATTACTTGGCCAGTATAGATGTTATCAGCGAGGCTCTCGTCAACTTGGCGCAATTCTCCTCTAATCATAATCAATAACCTAGTTGCTGCGGTCAGCCCAGTATTTCCGCAGCTGCCCTAACTGGTGAACCTGTGGCTCCTTTCAGCTTTAATGGTAAGGCTATGAACCTGAACTTCTTTTGTCTTAATGCTTCCAGATTGCATAGGTTTTCCACGATAGGGATGTTGTTGTGGAGGAGGGTGTTGTGTGCTGGGAAGGTGTTTTCAGAGGGGTGATCAATGTTCGCTGCATCTATGCCGACTAGGGCTGCTCTATTCTTTACCAGGTAGCGTGCTGCTTCCTTGGATAGGCCGGGGTTTTCTGTAAGATACTGTTTTCTCCCTGAGTGTTTGCTCCAACCAGTATGCAATAGTACTGCTTTTCCTTTAACCGGCGATCTAGCCTTCTGTAAGGCTGTTTCTAGGTCGCTGAGGGAAATATATTCTTTAGCTCCTTTGCCTGTCAGATTTAGTAGTAATCCTGGCCGTATGAAGATGTCTAGATCTAGTTCGTCGATCCGTCTTCCATCAAGGTGGAAATGATAGGGTGCGTCAATGTGTGTTCCTGTGTGGCTGCTCATGTAGATAACCTCCGACTCGTATCCATAGGTTTCTCTCTTAGCCCACGGTATGGTAACAGGTTTGGGGTAGGTAGGGAAGACTTGCATGTTGGAGTGGATCGACTGGCTTAGGTCGATCAGATTCAGGCTCAATCTTAGGTTATGTTGCCGTTGGATGTTTAATTACCTTAGCTGTACGTTTTTGTTAGGAAGACGATAGTGAAGTTGATCAGAGGTTGTTTGACTGATTAGTGCTATTTGGTGTGCATGTTTCCGTGAGGGCTTGCTGTTAATTTTACTGCCAGTGCTAATCCGATAACTATGATTGGCACCGCTGTGTAAAGGCCTATTGTGGAGGCGGTTCCATATCCTGCGACGATTATTGAGGCTGTCAGGGGTCCGAGGATGCGGCCTGCGTCTTGACCTCCTAAGCCGATGGCGTTGCCCAGCACTCTCTGGGGGGTTGTGGTGTTTCCCGCTATTACGAGGGCTGCAAGAGGCAGAACTAGGCCCTGCTGTAAGCCGATAAGTAGGAAACCAGCTGCAAAGACCCAGAATGTCGGACTATAGGCCACTGCTGAGAGTCCGATCGTCGCGGAAACCAGACCCAAAGTCATCAAAGCGATCAGCTTTCTATCCGAAAGACTCCTCCTAATCAAGAATCTGGATAGAAATGTGATTACTGCCAGACCTAGGAAAAGGCTGACTATGACTGAGTCTTGGAGATGAAATACTTCCTTGGCGTGGATAGGCGCGTAAGCCGCCAGTACCGAGTTTATGACTGCGAGATCCAGAAACGCTATTGCAGCGGTCAACACTTGCCTATTTTTCAGTAGGCCAACGGCTTCTTTCCAAGACAGGCGTTGCGTTTCCCTGACATCCTCTTCTCTGATAGAAACACTTCTTATGATGTGCAGCGCGAGGAGGGCGCCTATCAAGGATACTGCTCCGGGTAGCATGATCGTATTCTTTATTCCCAGTAGTCCAACTGCTGCAGCACCGACAGCCGGGCCGGCGGTGAAACCGAGTCCTAGAGCTGCGGTGTAGTTCCTCATGGACTCGCTTACCCTATCTTTAGAGGAAAGTATTGTGGCGGCAGAGAGCTGGGTTGTACGGTTCAGGGCTACTCCGACTCCTAGAAGAATCGAGACGGCGATGAATATTATGGGCAGAGGTGAAATGGCTAGACCTATGTATCCTGCAGCCATTATGAGAAATGCAGCTATTAGGGCAGGATAGACTCGCGAGGTTTTGATGGAGGCTCCGACTGAGATCTGAGCGAAGAAGGATGATGAATGGTATATGGAGAGGATGAAGCCGATCTCCGTGAGGGAAAGACTGTAGGTCTCATACAAAAAGAGTGAAAGGATTGGCGACGCTATCTGGAGTGATGTAGCCATCAGGAAGCCTAAGGTGGGGATGCCTATGATTGAATGAAGCCTACCTTCGTCACCAGACATCAAGGGGAACCCTTATCACTTCGTGTATAAGATTGAGGAATCACGTGTTCCAGACAGATTCTCAGGTCTTGAACCTTCATATTTGTGGAGTCGTCCTGTTCCCTGTTAGGGGGTGGGCCTGGAGGTTTTGATAAGGCTCCACATTTTTTCTGGGGTAAGCATTAGCTCACTGATCTTTACTCCAAGAGGCTGTAAGGCGTCTTCGACCGCGTTGGCTATTGCTGCAGGTGCAATAGCAGCGGCTCCTTCTCCTACTCCTTTGGCGCCAGTCTGTGAGAATGAGGTGGGGTGAACCATATGCTCGAGTACTGGTTCGACCATTTCCATGGATGTTGGTTTAAGGTAGTCTGAGAAGGTGCTGGTGAGGAGTTGTCCTTCGGCGTCATAGATGAATCCTTCTCCTAGCGCAGCAGAGATACCGTGAAGAGCGTTGCCCACTATCTGACCGTCAACTATGGCTGGGTTGATGATTACTCCTGAGTCAGCGACTATCATATACTTCAAAACATGGATTACTCCTGTCTCAGGGTCTACTTCTACGACTGCGATGTGAGCAGCGTTACCGAAGGTGAGATGAGATTTCACTCTTCTAGCTTCGTCTACGGGAGCGTTGTAAGGATAGTTGTAGTAGCTGACTATGTGAAGCCCTGGGTCCACGCCTTCAGGCATTAATAGAAGGTCTTCGTATGCAATTCTCGCTACTTCCCTTAGGGTCATGGAGCGTGCAGCGTCATGTTTGTTGACAACTTTGCCGTCTTTCAGCTCCAGGTCTTCGGGTTTGGCGTCGAGAGTCTTCGAAGCTATTTGCTTGACCTTTTCTTTAAGGGCTCTTGATGCTTTGACTACTGCTCCGAGATGGAAGACTGCGAAGGTGTTTCCTCCTCCTGTGCCCCTTGAGCTTAGGGGAGATAGAAGCGAGTCGAAGCCTGCGTAGACTTCTATGTCGTCTGGAGTGATGTTCAGCTCGTCTGCAGCCACTTGAGCTGCGGTGGTTTCATGGCCTTGTCCTGCGAAGGGAGACGGTATGTTTAGAATCACTTTGCCGCTGGGATCCATCTTTATGGAGGCTGAGCTGTAGGAGCCTAGGGGGCGCTGATATTTTTCAGAGGCAACATAGTGCCTAGCAGGATTGGCCGCGCTGGGCTCCACTGAAGCCGATATTCCTATACCTATGTATCTGCCTCTGCGCCACTCCTCCTTCTGCTTATTCCTCAGCTCTTCGTATCCCACTGCTTCAAGGGCTTGTCTGAGGGTTGTAGGGTAGTCTCCTTCATCGTAGAGGTTGCCGCTGGGCGTAAGATAAGGGAACTCGTCGAGCCTGATGTAGTTCCTCATCCTTATTTCCGCTGGATCTAATCCGATTTTTGCTGCGGCTATGTCCATAGTTCGCTCTAACGCGAAGAGCATTCCTGGGAGGCCGATTGCTCTGTTGTGGACGCTGGGGCATTGATTGGTGATGGCTGTTCCTCCAGTCATGGAGACAGCTTTGATCCTGTAGGGGCCTGTGATCCCGCCTAACTTGTTCGTGGCTTGGTAGGCACTGCCGTACTCAAGGTGGTCTGTGCTGGCTCCTTCATTCTCGTAGTCTGTGATCTTGAGGGCTGTGACTTGTCCTTCTCCTGTAAAAGCAGCCTCCACTTCCAGGATGGTTTCTCCTGACTGTCCTTCGCCCATTAGGCTTTCGACACGGTTTTCCACATATTTTACTGGTTTTCCCGTCTTCATGGAGAGCAGAGTAGTGATCGCGGCGTAATCAGGGATACTGGTTGAGCTCTTGTTGCCGAATTGGCCTCCTATGTCGGGTACAATGAGTCTGAGCTTGTTTGGTGGTATGCCTAGCCATCCTGAGAGTCTCCTCCACATGCTTGTAGGGTGCCCGGCGTTAGCTATGAGTGTGAGGCGTCCCGTGGCGGCTTCATAATGGGCTATGCAGGCCTTGGTGTCAAGGGCTGTGGAGCTGTAGCGGTGGACATGGAAGCGTCCTTTCACGACGTGCTGAGCATTCCTGAACTCTGAATCCACATCTCCGTAGACTAACGGGATTTGGGGAGTAAAGTTGTCTGTTCCGTGGAAGATTCTTGGTGAAGAAGGATCCATGGCTTGCTCGAAGCTGACTACAGGCTTAAGAGAGTCAAAGTCTACGTCAATAAGATCTAAAGCATCTTCAGCTTCGCCTCTGCTGGAGGCTGCTACTGCGGCTACGGGTTTTCCTTGGAAGGTGGCTTTTCCTTGGGCTAGGGCTGAGGCAGGCATTATTGCAGATGCTTCTTGTTGTGTCAGTTTTCTGTGGCTGATCTGTTGAAACCATTGAAAGGTGTCTTCGCCGGTAATTACTGCCATTACGCCTAGAGCAGTCCTAGCCTTCGAGGTGTCAACGCTTTTGATTTTGGCGTGGGCGTATGGGCTTCTTAGAATTGCGCAGTAGAGAGTGCCGGGCAGGGTTAAATTGTCCACATATGTTTCTTTACCTGTGAGGAACCTGAAGTCCTCTTTCCTCTTTACATTGGCTCCGACCCATTTCTTAGAACCTGAAGACATGTCTCGAATCCTCGTTGCTTTCACAGAATAATAACCTTCTCCCAAGATTTCTGTATAGAGAAGGTTTTCAGGTCTCTCCTTCTCTAGGAGAGATCCTAGGTTGAGTACGAGGGACTCTGGTCAGAGTTATCAGGATGACGGGGTTTTAGTCGGTGGGCTAGGCTGTTTCTTTGCGACTCCCTTCGGGCCGAAGGTGCTCGGCGGAGTGCCCGGATAGAGTGAGATATGTGTATGTACAGCAAGCCACTCTCCTTCCCGACGTTCGAGAACCACGGTCGCACGGCCCGGTCGGAAGAAAGGCTTTCCTTCTCTGTCAAAACCGGTAGATGCCCAAGTGGTGATGCCCCAGGCGTAGCGCCCATCCCCAGACGAATAGATGTTGTGCAAATCAAAGGTGAAGTCTCGTATGTTTGGCCAGATACCTTCCCACTGATTCTTCTGTAAATGGTTCAGCCCTGACACGATTTCCGCTTTCGTGCCGAATGAAACGACATCTGGGGCAAAGATTCGGCGTGCTGATTCGTAGTCGACAGAGGCGCAGTATCGACCGAATCGCTCGAACCATTCACGGATGGCTACACTTATGTCATCTGCTGTTATAGGGACTGTTTCGGAATGATTTCCCATGGCCTATTTCTTAGGCAAAGTAGGAAGTTAAGAAGGTAACTATTACTGCTGGAAAAACCGATTTCTAGAGAAAGCGCGTGAAAACGGGCGAGTCCGGTGGAATTCGAATCTACCACCTCCGGTTCCGCCAGCATATATGAGTCCGAAAACGGTTTTTCTTCGACGCAGATGGTACCATCGGTAGGATAGTTATTGAACTTTGGCACCAAAATCTTAAATAGATGGATATCGCTAACGATATCGTTAGTGATATGACCAGAAGCTTGATCCCGCGAGGTTTCTCAAGATTCTACGTACTTGGCGTCCTTAAGGAGAGGTCCATGACTGGGAAGCAGATCATAGACGAAGCAACCAGCATTACCGGAGGATCTTGGAAGCCTTCACCTGGGCTGGTCTATCCGCTTTTGGGGAAGCTTTTGGCTGGAGGGTTAATTGAAGAGGTTGATGGAGGATACAGGATAACGCCCAGGGGGGCAAACGTCTTGGAGGATTATGAGAAGAGTAAGAAGGAGTTTGACAATCTTTTCGGTGTATTCTTGCGTCTGGGTCTTTTTGGAAGAACTATGGCTGGGAATCTAGCGGATCGACTGATAGATCTTCTGGGTTCTCTTCGACTGGATATGTCGCGGTTCACGGCTGAGCAGCAAGGGAAATACAGGGCGTTTCTCGAGTCTGAGCTCAGGAGGCTTGAGCAGGATAAGAAAGGGAGAGTTGAGGATGATGCAGCTCCTGCGTAGAGGAAAGGCTAGTCCAGACTTGGAGTGGATACGGAAGCAGATTGACGTGCTGATTGAGAATGCTGAGATTCTGAAGAAACATCCTTGTGACGAGCATCTTGAGCTGATCGGTAGACAATTCGACTTGGTTAAGGCTGAGTTTGGCAAGCTGCCAGTCGAAAAGAAAAAGCAGTAGGATACAGGATCTTTAGCTGACGACAAATGGTGGCGGGCCCAATGGGGTATGAAACCCAAGGGTCTTCGATTCCTATGCATTTCTTGGAACAAGAAATGTTCTGACTCTTTGCTTTTTTTCGACATGATCGAGGGCTTCAAAACATAGCTGACCGTTTGACTCACTATCTTTTTACCTGTTTCTCAGGTGAAATTTTAGATCCTAAGCAATTATATAACGAACTGGTACGGGCATGCAGGAATGG
>JACQRY010000106.1 GCA_016206275.1 Nitrososphaerota archaeon | reverse complement strand
GGCGGACAGCATTTTCTGAATCAAGGGCTTTCCCTGTATGAGGCGGGGACATTTGCTTGGATGTTCACTCCAATTATTCTGTTGCCGCTGCTTTTGGTGAAGAAGGAGTATCGTAGAGGTCTCTCGAACATTAGGTTCTTGGCCATATTTGGGTTCATCGAGTTTCTTTTAGGGGTGGGTCAGTGGGCCGGACTTATCTTTGGCGTGCCTGTCGCGGTGGTAGCATTTCTCCTTTACATTCAGCCCGTTTGGACTATGCTGATTGCTAGATTATGGTTGAGCGAAGAGATCAATAGGAGGAAGATTCTTGCTCTGATCACAGCGATCATAGGCGTACTTGTATTGGTGGACGTTGTCGCAGTAAGCTCCATGACTGATTTTACTGGCTTGATCTTCCCCTTATTCGCGGGGGTTCTTCTCTCTCTAGTGTATGTGTTGGGGAGAGTGGGCGCCGTCAAAGGCTTACATCCTGTTACTCTTACCTTCGGGCTAAGAGGGTTTCAGGCGGTTTGGGCCTTGGCTCTGTATCCTGTTGTGGCAATTGTCGTTAAGGATGCTAGTTTCTCGAGGTTGAGTTTTGATCTGTCTCTGGATGTGTGGCTGCAGCTATTTGCGTTTTCCTTGTTTATTGGTGCTGGAAGCGGATTGCTAATATTCAGAGGGTTAAAGACTGTCTCAGCCTCTCGGGCTGGAATAATCCTTTTGTTAGAACCTATTATTGGGACGATTCTGGCTGCGGTCTTCTTCATGCAGGCCATTACCCTGAATATTATTGTTGGAGGATTGTTGATACTGTTGGCAAATTATCTGGTGATTACTGAGAGAAACAGCAGAGGCTAGCAGCAACTTACTAACGCATATCACACTAACAGTATTGGGATAGCGTTGACCCAAAGGAAACTTACATCGCGATTCTGGCTATCTCTTCTTCTAGTTTCGTCTTTTCTTGTCTTAAGGTATCAACATCTACGCGAAGTCCTTCCATCCAGTTGTGGCCTATTGCCATGACGGTTTTCTGCAGCTCAGCAACTTCAAAGCGTAGGCCCGCTGCCTCGGATTCTGTTACGCCGAGTTTCTCTTGCAACGTCTGGTTTTCTGTTTTGACATCACTTAGAGCTCTTTGAAGCTTCTCCAGCTCTGTTGTACTTATGAGCTTAAGTTTCTGACGCCCATAAACGTAAGGGAACTTTTCTCTACAGGTGGAACACTCATAGAGGCCCACAGTCTGCTCTAGGATGCCCCCCTTTCGATCTGATTCGTTTAGATGAGTGAATGTTTGGATGGGAGTCTTGACTATCTTTTTGCATCGTGGGCATGCAGGCATGGGTTAGCTGCCTTCAGCTTGCAATTATAGACGGCGCCGGGTTGTTCTCCGGCTCTTTTACCGATGCTTGTTGGTCCTGCAACATGTTCTGAGCAACCTCTTCTTCGAGGCCTAGTTTCTCTGCTCTTAGCCTAGATACATCTAGTTCCAGTGACCTAGCTGTACGGCTTAGACGAAGATTCTCGAGTTTTTCTCTCAGGTTAGTGATCTCCGATAGAAGTGTTGACTTCTCTCCATTCAAGCCCGTGATCCGTTCCTCCAATTCCATCTTACTTTCGGCAAGATTTGAAATAGCTGCCATTTTCCAGCGTATAGATTGGATACCTTAGGATGATTTCTTTTGCTAAGCTAAAAAGGGTTGTCGAATGAATCAAAGAGAATTTAGCTGCACGCCTTATTCATTACTTGAGACACAACTTCTGCCGATTGAGATCTTGTTGCACCAAATGTGACTGCTGCAAGCACTGATATGTTCACTGTCGCTATAATTGCCTTCAGACGCATCAAGGTATGGACCATCCCAACAGTGGACGAGAATCGTCAAGCTTTACCAGCACGTTAACAAAAATAGACTCTTCCTCCTAAGTATTCTACAGAGCTAGTGAAAACCGTTCGATAGGTGGTTTGGAAAGAATGTCAATTTTCGCTCGGAAATGGGTGAAACCGGAAACTCCAAGCATTGCTAACAGGGTGAAAGAAGCTGTAAGACCAGTGGGCCCACTTAAGCTTCGGCTTGAGATGGCGGGCCGCCAGATACAGACTCAGGTCACCAAGCTAGACTCTACATTCGTAAGATTAAAAGAAAGGGATACGACCCTATTCAACAAGATCGTCGTAGCTATAAGGAAACACGATACTCAGATGAGTATAGCTCTATCCAATGAGCTTGTTGAAGTCAGAAAGATAGCAAAGATGATCAGCCAAGCTAAGCTGGCATTAGAACAGATCGTCCTTAGAATAGGCACAGTTCAGGACTTTGGCGAAATCGCTGTTACACTTGCTCCAGCAGTCGGGATAATGAGAAACGTCAAGGGTGGTTTGCAAGGAGTAATACCTAATGCGGAGAACGAGATCGGCGAGATCAACTCTACCCTAAGCAGCATACTGGTGGATGCAGGGCAGCTCGGGAACCTGTCTTTGAACTTCGAGTCAGCCAATGAGGAGTCAGATAGGATCCTAGCCGAAGCATCAGCAGTTGCAGAGCAGGGATTAAAAGAGTCCTTCCCGGAGATCGGGATACCTACCGAGGATCCTAAACAGACGCAACCCGTAGCATTCTAAATGGAGGATGAATAAAGATGGGTAGAAAAGCAACTATCTTCGGAATCTGGGTTATAGGCTACTCACTAGGATTCCTAGGCTACTTGGCAGCTCCCATGATGGGAACTTGGCTGCTGTCAATTCTGCCTTCACTGGCATTAGAGAGTATGGTCGGCGCCCTAATTTCAGGAATAGTAAGCTCGGTAATCGTAACGTTCCTAGTGATGCTCTGGGCTAGGTTCTCTGAGTAAGAATCTTTGGCCTAGGGGCCGACTTTTTGAACCCTAGTTTTCACTAGAAGCTTGATAGCGATCTACCTCCTCTCTTTTTCTTATCTTCATCATGTATGATAGTGAACTACGAAGTTAGTTTTGCTTATGTAGCAGAATCAAGCCATAGATGTTTGAGGCCTTGAACAATTGCCGGTAGACGAATTAGACCGAAAGATTCTCAGTGTGCTCCTTGCAGATTCACGTCTCTCGTACCGAGAAGTAGCTCGCAGATTACGAGTAGCCACAGGTACAGTAGTTAAGAGGGTTAAACGAATGGAAGAGGAAGGAGTCATCAGAAACTATTCGGTTACAGTAGATCATGAAAAACTGGGATACGATCTCACCGTAGTTACAGAGATCACTGTGTCGAAAGGTAGGCTTTTAGAAATGGAGAAGGAGATAGCGAGGATGCCTTTGACATGTGCTGTATATGACGTTACAGGTATGACAGATGCTATAATCATAGCTAAGTTCAGGGGAAGGAAGGAGCTCAGCAAGTTCACGAAGAATCTTCTTTCCATGCCTTTTGTTGAACATACGAACACTAGGGTTGTGTTGACTACTGTTAAGGAAGACTTCCGTTTGCACTAAGCTTGATAGATAAGGCAGATGGAGCTGGACACTTGTCCAGTCAGTCTGGCATATCTATCAATTTGATAAACAAATATACAGTCAAGAATCTTTCATAATTGACAAACGTTCAATGAAATGTTGAATAAGACATATATATGTTAAACATATTGGCGGTTTGATGAACGGGGATCTAGATGGCGTTTAAACGAACCCAAGACGGTCAACTGGTAACGCTCAAACGGACACCGCAGGAAGTCATGGATCTCATCAGAACAGAGAAGGTTGAGTTTGTAGACCTACAGTTCGCAGATCCTCCGGGCAGGCTTCAACACGTCACCGTTCCAGCCGATCAAGTCGAATATGATTCTTTCACGAGGGGGATGCCCAAGCTGGATGGCTCCTCGATCAGAGGGTTTGCAGAGATATATGAGTCAGATATGCTGCTGAGACCTGACCCGTCAACCTTAGCCATCATTCCTTGGATTCCTAGCGACATCAAGACTGCTAGGATGTTTGTCGATGTATACTGGGGCTTTGAAAAAGGGCGTCTATCGAGAGATCCTAGAGGCATAGCTCAGAGAGCTGAAGCAGTCCTGACACAGGAGGGCTACGACCTATCTCTTTGGGGTCCTGAAATAGAGTTCTTCGTCTTCGACCGTGTAACTTGGGATGTTTCCAACCCATATCAGGGTCAGAGCTACAAGATAGAGTCCAAGGAGGCTGCGTGGACCACCACAGGAACAAACTACCCTATTCGTTTCAAAGAAGGCTACTACCCCGTCCCTCCTCAAGACACTTTGACCGAGTATAGAAGCGAATGCGTCAAGGTTCTCAGAGACTCCTTTAACATCATGTGTGACGCTCATCACCACGAGGTAGCTACAGCAGGACAGTGTGAGATAGATATGTTTAGAGATTCCCTGACAAGTATGGCTGACAACGTGATGACCTACAAG
>JACQRY010000098.1 GCA_016206275.1 Nitrososphaerota archaeon | reverse complement strand
GGTACTTCCTTTATGACCTCCTTCGTGATTATTTGCGGCTCAGGGATCTTGTCTGGAAGACCGTAGGCCATTAATGCTCCAGGTGTTGTTCTCCCAAAACTAACTGCGCCCCCTGCTCCAAAGGGGAATAAGACTAGCATCTTACCATTCGCATCAGCACCTATAGATGGTTGTGTAGGAATCTGAGCGCCATGGAACTTCTGAAAGAGAACCTTGCCTGTATCTGCGTCAAGGACATAGAGGACGCCATTCCCACCCGGTACGAAGAGCATTCCATTAGTGACAGTGCAGCATGTACGGATTCCATCACCAAACGTGAACGCCCACTTGATCTCGCCAGTAGCTGCATCCAATGAGTATACATTCCCATTCAAGGGTCTCCCTCCATTCTCCACCGTTGAAGGAAGGGCTCTTCGGCCACTGCTGTCTAGCTGTGTAGGCTCCACAGGTAAGAACGACTGTAGCCCCCACAAATTGAAATTGGCGGCATAGACGTTCCTTCCATCGAATGCAACATTAGTCTCGGAGCCTCCTGCAGTGGCCCTCCAGTTAGGAACATTTTGCGGGTATCCAAGCCATGGGTCTCTCCATCCCCCTATTTTTATCCCGGCCTGAACCTCTATGCCAGCTCCATCCCAGGGATGTTCACCAACGAGATAGTCCCACGATGGCTCCTTTACAGCTGGAAGTTTTGCCCTCATGTCGTCTGGATACCGGATCAGATAGTCTTTGAATTTCTGCAACCATATCCTTTCGCCTGTTGCTGCATCCAGTGCAACGACGACTGCGCCCTTACAGGCCTTGAATACGACCTTCTTAGTCTGACCTCTTATATTTACACTCCCGAGGGCAGAGTTCCACGGGCAGTCAAAGTCCCAGAGATCATGCGGGACTACTTGGTGCCACCAGATGAGCTCTCCAGTTACTGCATTTAACGCGATAACCGAGTTGCTCATCACATTAGGACCAGGCATATATGTATGGTTCCAGTCTGGTGAGGGCTGAGCTGTTGCCAGGTATGCTATGCTAGTCTCCTCGTCAACTACCCATTGGCCCCAGCCTATGCCAACTCCGGCTGACAGGGCACGCTCCTTCCCAAGGACGAATGCCTTCTTGCCTACAATTCCCGTTTGGTCGGAGTGCCAATCTTTGAGTAATGCCTCACGTGGGTAGTCTGTAGCTCTTTTACCCTGAATCCAGCCCTTTGCAGCATGATCCAAAGTCCATGTGGGGTTACTCTGTCCCTGTGGTGGCATGATGTAGAAGGTCCATAGAGGGCCTTCGCCGGTAGTTGCATCATACGCCCTAAAGTAACCTCTTCCAGCATCGACACTCTCAGACACGGCACCTCCATAGATCAGGATGTTCCCCTTCTCGTAGAAGACAGGGCCTACCGATTGTAGGCCCTTGTAGAAGCCTTCATTACCTTCTAAATCCGCACAGTGGGGTTTCTTGAGCTCAAATACCTTCTTTCCGCTGATGTCGATTCCATGTATCTGACAGTCCGGGTATGGGATATAGATCTTGCCATTGTAATAGCTTATCTCATGAGCATGTTGGGATAGGCCTAAGAGTCTCACAGGCAAATCTTTCTGTGCTTGTGCTACGTTGAAGTCCGTGACCTGGTATGTCCATATAGTCTTACCAGATCTTGAATCTATAGCCCACAATGCAAGGTCGTCGGTTCTGGTATAGATAATACCATCTATAACGAGCGGGGTGACACTGGACCCGGGCCGTCCCCGCGGCAGTCCAGCAAAAAACCCTGGTTCAGGAAATGGGAACATCCACTTCAGCTCAAGGAACTTGACATTTTCCTTCGTTATCTGCGTCTGAGGACTGTGGAAGGTAGAAAATATGTTGCCAGCATTGTATGCCCAATTCTTCCCAGGGATATCCTGTGCTTGAGCCTCAGCAGGCTTTACTGGAGGAGTGAATGTTGGGGAAATTGATGCGAACATTGTGCTGAAGACGAGTATTGCTATTACAGAAACCGATAACAACCATCTGCTAGTAATCATCGACCAAGTCAGCCGATTCC
>JACQRY010000097.1 GCA_016206275.1 Nitrososphaerota archaeon | reverse complement strand
TTCCTACAGGTTGGAGAAGGGTGGTCAAGCCTTAGCGATTAGAGGAGAAAAAGCAGGTTTGATAGGCACCGTTGACGATCTCAAGGCTGGAACTGCTACTCGCCCAGCCATGGTAACCCTCTCTATAGAAGGCTCATCAACGGAGCTACCTGTTGATATTGTGATGCCTCTCGGCAAAAGCGAGCTGTCCTTAACTGTAACATCGGAGGCGTAGAAGTTTGACCACATCTACCACTACAGTTCTGGAAAACCCCATGCGCAGAGTCAAGCTGACCAAAGTGGTTCTGAACATCGGTGTAGGAAGGTCCGGTGAAGCCGTAGAAAGAGCCAAGGCCGTCCTCAAAGAGATTTCAACTCAAGATCCTACGACCACAAAGGCTAAGAAAACTATCCGTGAATTCGGTATCCATAAAGGTGAACCCGTAGGCGTTGTAACTACTCTAAGAGGCTCGTCGGCCATCGAGGTTTTGAGACACCTGCTTCAAGCTAAGACATCAAAACTACCTTCCTCATCGTTTGATGAGCAAGGAAACTGCAGCTTCGGCATCAAAGAGCACATCGATATTCCTGGAGCGTCTTACAAGCCTGAGATCGGGATCTTCGGCATGGACGTCGCTGTAGTTCTAGAAAGACCAGGCTACAGGGTTGCCCGTCGCAGGCGTGGTCGAAGTTCTGTAGGAAGACGTCATAGGGTTACTAAGGATGAAGCTATTGAGTTCTTCAAGAGAGAGCTAGGTGTGGAGGTGTATAGTGTTGAAGGTTAGGCATGGTAAGCCGAGAAAGTATGGTAAAGGGTCTAGATGGTGTAGACGCTGTGGCCAGTACAACGCTTTGATACAGATGTATGGTTTAAACTTGTGTCGACAGTGTTTCAGGGAGGTAGCGCCGAAACTTGGCTTCAAGAAATATGAGTAGTTTGGGTGAGTGAAGAAATGCCTGCTCAAAACATTTTGGCAAACCTCTTTTCGACCATCTATAATAATGAAATGAGAAACAAGAAGGAGTGCATGGTGATCCCTGCGTCTAAGTTGGCAAGTGAAGTGTTGAGGACGATGCAGCGCCACAAGTATCTGGGCGAATTCGAGTTGATTGACGACGGGCTGTCTGGTAAGTTCAGGATTCAGTTATTGGGTAGAATTAACAAGTGTGGAGTCGTTATGCCTAGGTTTGCTGTTAGGCGTGAGGAGTTCATCAGGTGGGAACGTGCGTATCTTCCAGCTGTAGGGGTTGGTGTACTCATCGTGTCTACGCCGAATGGAGTGATGTCACACGCAGAGGCTGTGGAAAAAGGAGTAGGGGGGAGGTTACTGGGATATGTCTTCTGAAAAACAGATGAATGAAGTGGTTGTAACGATGCCGGAAGGTGTGAAACAATCGCTTCAAGGCGGCGTTCTTACCGTTCAGGGTCCTCTAGGGAAAGTTTCTAAAGACTTCTCTAAGGTCTATGTTCTCTTGGAGAGCAGGGATGGATCTGTTGTCATCAGGCCGTATGGAGTGAGGCGGAGGTACTTGGCTGCGCTGAACACTGTCCGCTCACATGTGAGGAACATGGTTGAAGGAGTGACGGAGGGATACACGTATCGCCTTAAGGTGGTTTACGCTCACTTTCCTACTTCAGTGAAGGTGAAGGGCAACACTGTGTTGATCGAGAATTTCTATGGGGAACGGTCTCCTAGAGTTGCAGATATTGTGGGTGCATGCAAGGTTTCGGCTGAAGGTGATGATGTGTTGATCAAAGGTGTGTCAAAAGAGGATGTCGGTCAGACTTCTGCTAACATCGAGCAAGCTACACGAGTTAAGCGAAAGGATCAGCGGGTCTTTTTAGACGGTGTATATGTATATGAGCGAACCAAAGGTCAGTAAACCAAGGAAAAAGGCTGAAGGCAAAGCCAAGAAACCAAAGGTCGCGGCTAAAGCAGCTAAACAAGCGAAAAAAGCTGTAGCACTAAGGAGGAAGCCGCGGAAACTTGAGGAAAAACAAGTACCCGCAGTCCAGCCTGAAAAGATTGAACCGAAACCAGTAAGAGTCAAGAAGCAACCCATCCCCGTTAAGAAAAAGCCTGTCAGAGACTTGCAGCAACTCCTAGCCCTGAGAGCCCAGATCAACAGTAGACGCCCACGTTTCATCAGACAGGAATCGTGGAGATACCGTAGAATCAGAGAAAATTGGAGAAAACCTAGAGGCATAGACAGCAAGATGAGGATGATGGTGAAAGGGTGGCCACGAATAGTGAAAGTAGGTTACCGAGGTCCTAGAGCAGTTCGGGGTCTGCATCCTTCAGGTCTCAGAGAAGTCTTGGTTAGCAGCATAGGTGAATTGGACAAGCTGAATCCAAAGACTGATGCAGCTAGGTTTTCGTCAACCCTTGGAAGACGCAAGCGGATCGATCTGTTCACAAAGGCCAAGAACCTTGGCATACGCGTGTTGAATCCAAGCCGAGTTACGCCGATTAAGACAAAAGGGGAGACCTAGTCTCATGGATGTAAAAGGAAAGAAGCGGCTAGCTGCCGACGTCCTAGACGTAGGGGTCAGCAGAATCAAGTTTGATCCTAATCAGCTGGAGCTAATTGAAGACGCAATCACCAGAGGCTCCATTAGGGGTCTTGTCAAGGACAGGGTCATCTGGGTTGTACCCGCCAAAGGTGTGTCAAAGGGCAGGCACAGGATTAGAAAGAAGGCTTTGAAGAAGCGTGGTCGAAGTAGGGGCTCTAAAGAGGGTGCTGAAGGAGCACGAGTAGGCAAGAAAGACATCTGGGTTAGAAAGGTACGAGCCCTCAGAAAGGAGTTAAAACACATGAAGAAGAAAGGCTCCATCACCCATGAAACTTTCAATAAGCTCTATAGACAGGTGAAAGGCGGACAAGTAAGAAACGTTAGACACTTAAAAGAGCTGATAAAGGCAGCAGGCAAGGGAGCGTGAAAATCAATTTGCAGCAACGACACTACGTACCACTCTTCAGGCGCAGCAGATCGAACTATACCGACTATAAGGTGCGACGCATCCTAGCAGTTTCAAAGATTCTGCTGCTGGTTCCTAGGGTCACTGGTCGTAACGTTAACGTTCAGGTTACGGAGATGGCTATGGGAGGAGACAAGGTTCTAGTCTCAGCCTCCGCTAGAGAACTAATTAAGCTGGGTTGGAAAGGTTCGCGGAAGTCTCTGCCAGCGGCTTATCTGACAGGCCTTCTTGCAGGGAGCAAAGCCGTTGAGGTAGGTGTAAAGAAAGTTACTCTCTACATTGGGCTTGAGAGCTTCGTAGCGAAGTCAAGGATTATGGCTGTTGTGAAAGGGGTTCGGGATGCTGGCGTAGAAGTGCCTGCTGACCCGGAGACTCTGCCGTTAGAGGCACGCATAAAGGGGGAACACATATCCGCCTACGCTAAGAGCCTTCATGAAAAGAATAGAGAAGAATATTCAGAACGTTTCTCAGGGCTTATCAAAGCTGGCTTAAAGCCGGAGGATTATCCGAGCAAGTTTGAAGCGGTGAAGAACAAGATTTTGGAGAAAAGTAAGGTGAAGAAGAGTGAGTAGTACATTTCAAAGAGACCGGGAAGAGGAGCAACCTTGGGTACCCAAGACGAGGCTAGGGTTAATGGTGCAAGGAGGACAGGTGGGTTCTCTAGAAGAGGTCTTCCAGAACGGCTGGAAGATCAAGGAACCTGAGATCGTGAAGATGCTTCTTACTGACATTAGAAACGTGGTTGTAAACGTGGGGGTTGTCCAGAAGCAAACTGATGCTGGAGAAATGACCCGATTCGGCGCCTTGGTTGCGGTTGGGAACGGAAACGGGTGGCTGGGGCTTGGCAGAGGAAAAACTACCCCCATGCGCCTCGCCATCGACAAAGCTACCATCGACGCTCTGCTCAACGTCATACCTGTCAGACTGGGATGCGGCAGCTGGGAATGCCGTTGTGGTCGTCCTCACTCCTTGCCCTTCAAAACTAATGGAAAAGGAGGCAGTGTCCGCATAGAGATAATCCCTGGCCCTAGAGGTCTAGGGCTTGTAGCGGGAGGTACCGTGAAAAACCTTCTTGAGTTGGCAGGTGTGAAAGACGCTTGGACGCGAACCTTCGGATCAACGAGCACCGCATCATCAATAGCCTACGCGGTCTACGACGCTTTGAAGAGGGTTCACAGCCTAACACCAGTGTCAAGGTGATAACTAGATGCCGAGTGACAACAAAAGCCTCATCGTATTAAACATACGAGGCACCATCAACATCCCCAAGCCTATCAAGGATACCTTGGCCAATTTTCGATTAGATCGCCGTTACACTGCCACGATAGTGCCAGACACACCCGTTGTCAGAGGAATGCTGAGTAAAGCTAAGAATTACGTAGCTTGGTGCCCGGCTGCTCCGGCGCTGGTCGAAAAGGTGGTGGAGAAGAGGGGCAGATCGGTGGGTAAGAAGCCTTTGCAAACAGAGGATCTCTCTGCCCTTGGCTTCAAGAACATGAAGGTTCTTGCCAAAGCTATTAGTGACGGTAAGCTCGTACTCGGCAAGACTGAAGGTGTCAAACCAGTGTTCAGGTTAAGTCCTCCTAGAGGTGGTTTTCGAAGATCCACCAAGCGTATGCGCTCTGAGGGAGGGGTCTTGGGTGAAAACCCGGATCTGCCTAAGCTTATTGAGGCGATGATTTAGAAATGCCTACCCGACTTAGAAAGATCAGGCGGTACAGAGGCTCTAGACAACACGGTTGGGGCCAGGTCGCCCAGCACCGTGGGTCAGGTTCGAGGGGAGGCTTTGGGCAGGCCGGCTTGATGAAGCATAAGTGGACCTGGACTGTGAAATATGACCCTGATCACTTTGGACACGACGCCTTTAAGCCGCCTCAGCCTAAAGGCCCTTCGAGGTGGCTTAACGTGGGGCAGCTGGATGATCTTGCTCGACGCTTGCAGTTGGATGGAAAAAAAGGTAAACGAGAGCTTGACTTAACTCAGCTGGGATATGGGAAGCTGCTGGGTGAAGGACATGTGAAATGGGCCTATCAGATCACAGTATCTTCGTTTAGCAAATCTGCCCAAGAAAAGATTGTTGAGGCGGGTGGAGAGATAGCCTCAGGGTCGAAGAAATGAGCGCCGTCTCGAAGCTAATGAGAAGTGTCGCAACAGTTCTTCCTGAGGTAGCCAAACCAGTTCGGAAACCTTCGTTCAACGAGAAGCTTGTCTGGACAGGCATTGCACTGATAGCGTATTTGACAATGGCTCAGACCCCTCTCTTCGGGGTTCCCACAGGGCTTCAGGATCAGCTGGCCTACACTAGGGTAATCTTTGCTTCTGCCCAAGGGACTTTGATGGAGCTTGGGATCGGTCCGATTGTAACTGCAGGCATCATCATGCAGCTTCTAAAAGGAGCACAGATAATCAAAGTGGATCTTAAGAAGCCTGAGGATAGAGCTCTATTCTCATCGTCGACGTTGCTACTCACTATTATTGTTACACTCTTCGTAGCTTCAGCTTTCTTGGCTGGTGGCTTCTTCGGCCCCAGCCCTACTT
>JACQRY010000094.1 GCA_016206275.1 Nitrososphaerota archaeon | reverse complement strand
GGCAAGATTCTTGAAACGGGTGGACCAAAAGACATCTATTTGGAGCCTAAGAGCAAGACAGTAGCAGAATTCATAGGAAATACCAACTTCATCAACGGTGAACTCACCAAGGACCCTGCTAAGAATGGATTTTACATGGTTTCAACGCCAATTGCCAATCTCTACTCGAAGATACCCGCAGACATGAAAGACGCAGGCGGAAAGATTACTCTATGTATCAGACCCGAGCATATAGATGTTCACGCGAAGCAGCCATCTGACAACATGAACGTGCTGAAAGGCAAGGTGACCTCAGCAGTATTCCTAGGCGAATACACTGAATATAGAGTTGACGTAAAGGGACAACTAATAAGGGCCCATTCCTATGGTGCTCACCCAGTTGAAGAAGGCGAAACCGCGTATCTCCAGGCTCCTCCGGACAGATTCACGGTTCTAAAGTTCGAGTGAGCTTCAGCTACCAAGAAACCCGTTTAAGATACTAGTAGCGTTCCCACTGCCTTTCCTTGGGTAGCGTCCTCGATTACCCCAGCGTCGCATTTCACTAAGCGAGTCTTAATCTTGGAGCGGGCAATTATCTTCAGAGCGACTAGATCCATAAGATCGTAGCCCCCTGCCTCCATACCTCCTTCTAAGAGCATACTGGTAAGTTCGCCAATCTTCACTTTGGAGAGCTTTCTGGCAGTCTTGTGGGTTCTAGGGTCAGAAGTGTAAACCCCGTCCACATCGGTAGCGTTAATGAACAGGTCGGCTCTAGTCTTCTCGGCCAGCAGGGCAGCTACGGCATTGGTACTCTGACCAGGGTGAAAACCACCGGCCACAACAATCCGACCCCCTTCCGCAGCTTGAGCAGCGTCATCTAGACTCTCTGGAACCCTTGGGTGAACCAGATCACCTAAACCTGAAACCAAAAGCTTAGCTTTGAGCTTTGCAACATCGATACCAATACCGTCGAGACTAGATTCATCAGCACCAAGAGATCTAGCCACAGCAATGTAGCGTCGGGCAGATATTCCTCCTCCTGCTACGACAATACTCTGTACTCCTCGACTATGTAAATCCTTCAACAGGTTTATGATGGTTGTAATAGGTTTCGCTCCTTCTTCCGGGCGGAAGATGCTTCCACTGAGCTTGATTACGACCCGCTTCACGAGTATTGGCCTCAAATTGGGGATGAACTAGTTGACGTTAATAACCTTCTCTCAGATATCTCTTGCAGTCAAAAGTGGTCTAGTATTATTATTCGATTAGCCTCAGGACATCTGATGCAGTTACTATTCCCACGAGTTTTTGACGCTCCATGATTAACGCAGATTTGCAGAACTTTATCAAAGGGATCAAGGCCTTTGCAGGGGTTTCAGCATCCACAATAGGTGGGCAAGGCTCCCTTATGGCAGAGACGATCATCTGCCCAATGTCTTTACTATTACTCTTCATCATTTCACGCATGATTCCTTCTTCGCTGACGATGCCGATGGGCCTCTCTCCTTCTACAACAGGCAGTTGACTGTAACCCTTCTCCCTCATCAACTCCGCCGCTCTCATCACCGGTTCAGAGGCTTTCACAGTTACCAGATTCCTGCTACAGATCTCACCCGACTTGGTTGAGGCTCTACCTTCAAGCTCACCCAACACCTCGAAGATCCTTCGCGCTGTGTCGTAGCTAGGCTTGCATCTCCCTGATTCTATCTGGTTGATCATAGAGGTACTTACGCTGGCCAGAGATGCTAGTTTTCGTTGGGTTACTCCAAGCCTTATCCTAGCCTGCTTGATATGCTCGAGTTTTGGGAGCATGTATCTGGTAATCTTACGGTTTTACGAGTCTAATTAACCCTTATGTGTCGCTCCCCATCACATTTGCTGCATTAATGTTAAGTGCGCCTGTATTACTTGTTCATGTTTAGGAAGCAGAAACAGTTTTATCATGGCTAGATTATCCAGCCTATGCTATGCTGGCCCGCTCCTTCGGATCCAGAGAAATCGCAGTTATAGCACTGTTATCCTCAGCGTCGATCGCCAGCAGCTATGCAATGTATCCTCTACCCAACGTGAAACTCATGGATGTCATAGTTTTCGTCGCCGCGTACTGCTTCGGACTTCCTGTTGGTCTGTCAGTTGCTGCTGTTTCACGACTGGTCTATGGAACCATAAACCCGTACGGATTCGCAGGATTCCCCCTACTAATTATCCTCGTAGCGGCAGAGGAGGTTTATGCTGTCTTCGGATGGTTTTTGCGAAGGTTCAGCCGCCTTGAGCGGATACCAGGTGTGCGTGGGTCCTACGGCAACTACGTCATGCTTGCAGTTGCGGGAGGATTTTCAGCTTTGATATACGACATAATTACAAATGCAGCTACTGGACTTCTAGCCTATCCGAACCTCGGTCCTGTACAGGCAATCCTAATCGGGTTGTTGACAATGAATTTCCCTATCCCCATGGGAGTCTTACATCAGGTTTCGAATATTCTGATCTTCGCCGCTCTAGCGCCGGCGTTGATAACGACTGTGCAGCGAGTTTCCAATTGGAGATGGAATTGACTACCAGCAACCCGTCAAGATGGAAGATACTGACTCTTGGCCTTGCAGCAGCTCTGACTGTGTCAGCTGGCTTGACGAGCTATTTCTACCAGAGAAACGTCTTTCTAGACTCAGAGTACCAAACACTTAGGGAACAATTACAACAAGTATCCAACGAAGTAGACCTGCTGATAGATTACGGTAATGGGACAAGAAGCTGGCATAATGGGACTAGGATACCGGTGGGCGCGACATTGTTCAATGCAACCTTGCAAATCGTGGCTGGAGGATTAGATTACTCGATCCACCCTCAGTTCGGAGTCTTCGTTAACGGTATAAACGGGTTGAAAGGTGACCCATCCAGATTCTGGTCTATTTGGAAATGGGATAGGGGTTCGAACCGATGGATGCTTTCCGAAGTAGGTGCAAGCGAACTTAGGCTTCACGATGATGATGCCATAGCTTGGAAACTTGTATCCATGGATCCGCGGCCACCAAAACCGCCATAGATTTTTAAGGTTAGAGATTGAGCAGCAATCTACGAGTTTGAAGGCGTCCAGCCTAATAGCCAAGGTAATGAAGGAAACCTATCCCGGACCTCAACCAAGCTTCTCCCGATATCACGTAATTAAAGCAGTCCTAGTCATCGGAAAGAAGAAAGTGATAGGAAGGAAGGTCCTTAGCGACGATGTTGGGCTCGGCGCAGGAGCCATTAGAACATTAATTCATAGGCTGACAAAAGCTGGGCTACTAGTTTCGACCGCATCTGGATGTAAACTCACATCCAGCGGCACTAATTTTTACCGGGAAATTTCAGAGAAAATCAGGGTTGAGCCAATTGATGCTGGGAGACTTGGTGTGGATAAGTTCAGCATAACCATCCTGATTCACGGTGCGGCCCACAAAGTCAGGAAAGGGTTGGAGCAAAGAGACTCAGCTGTTCGGGCTGGCGCCACGGGGGCAACCACACTTCTCTACCATGATGGTAGGTTTTCTATTCCAGGAGATAGCTCAGATTGTGCAAAAGACTTTCCTGATCCTCTGTGGAAGAGACTTACTTCAGTCTTCGATGTTCAAAATGGTGATGTGGTAATTGTATGCAGTGCGCCTGTTCAAGACCTAGCTGAACAAGGGGCAATAGCTGCCTCGATTAATCTTATTGGGGAATGACGAATATTTTCTAGAAGTATTGGTGGCGTTTGTTGCCTGATTGTATGAATGCTTGGATTTGTTTGTGCGTTCTCTAAGGTGTATTTGACCGACTGAAGAAACCTGTAGATGTTGGCGTGATGTTTGATGTTCGGTGGTGCTTGCGCCTGTGCAAAACGGGTTCAGGGGGGTATATGAATGAAGGTGAGTAAGGCGTTGAAGCAGCTCTACTACCATGCTTCTGATAAGGTCTGTATTCTCCACGGCTTCTCGCCGTGATGCGAGCTATGTCAGTTGTTGAAGTCTGCATTTGCCGTTTTACTCAATCTAACTGAGGTCGGGGGAAAAGCGGTTTAGGTCAAATGACTTGACAGAACTGGGTCTAGGAGTATGTTGACAAGGAGACTTTAGAAGGTCTCCTCGCCTGCCGTGCGTACAGAACGGGTTGCTTTTCTTGTGTGCTTTTGAGATATGACGCGTTTAAGCTTGTTTACAATGGCGTCATATGTTGCTGCTAGATCCCAGCCTTCTTCAGTGTACGAGAAGTTTCTCCTAGGCGTGGCGAACGTGACACTCACCTCGTATCTCTGTCTGTCTCCTCTTCCATCTTTCGTCTTGATAACGGATCGCGCTTGTAAGACCCTTGGAAATGATTTGGTCATAGTGTCAACCACTCTAAGGAATTTTAGTTTCGCCGCTTCAGCCTCAAAGGGATTCTCAGGCAAACCTACAATATAGACAGGGACTTGCTCCTCGCTCTTGGTTTCAGTTAGAATCTTTACAAAATCTCGCGGTGTGATGATGCCCTGAACCTCGTCCCATAGCTTAACCACGGTATAGGTCTGTTTTCTCCTCTTGATCTCCTCGAAGACTTTGCGTCCGTCGTCGCCAACATTGCAAGACAGAGGATCAGTGTCCATTATCCGTTCAACTGGGTAATCCAGCCGTCGCTCCATCTCCGCGCCTATAGCCCCTTTTCCGACGCTGCCAGATGGTAACATGTAACTGACGATCTTTCGCGATGTAACCATGCCGAGTAGATGCTTCTGCTCCACTACCGGAAGATGGTCGAACTGTTTTTGACGCATGATGCTACTGGCCTTCCTAGCTGGGTCCAGCTTAAGGACTGTTACTGGTTTAGGAGTCATAATGTCCTTTGCCCTGATGCGTTGGAGCCCTCTAGTCATCATCTCCTCTATGATCGACGATGCGGTGATCTGCCCGGCAACCCTGTTCTTCTCGAAGATAGGAAGGGCTCTAACCCTGATGCTGGCCATCTGCCTAGCGGCCTCATCCACTGTGACCTTGGGAGTAAGCTTAGGCACGCTTGTAGCTAAGGAAGAAGCACTTTGGTTGGCGATGTCTCTAACTGCGAGAAGGTTTCGCATGCTCACCAACCCTACTTTGTCCCTGCTCCTCACAAATATGTCATCGACCCCTCGGTCAAACATCACGCCGATAAGCTTTGAAGCTGGATAATCCGCAGGAAGAACTTCAACTTCTGAAGAAAGGCTACCGATTGTGACGCGTCGCAGATCTTCGAACATGACCAGCAGATCGCCTCCTTACTCTACTACGGATAAAACTATCGTTAGTCGTTATTTGCCACGTCTGAGGGCCCCAGCAAAAGTATTTCATTATTATCCCTGAACGTAAAGATCCCTGGCTTTCTCAAACTCTACAGGAAGCCTTGCATTCCTACTTAGATCGGGATCGTAGAAGGCAACGTCGTCAGAGCTTATCCTTGTAACAACGACCCAGTGAAGCACACCTTCAGGAAAAGCTATCTCAGCAACTGTCTTCGCCTAGCCCTAGAGGATCGCCGGAAACCATACCTAAGTCATGCCTAGGCCCACAGTCTTCAACCGGGAGACGGATAAAACCGAAGACAAGCTCAGAGACGGACTAAAGAACATGGGTGTCAGCGACGAGTAGGTTGAGAAGGCTCTTGAGGGCTAGTCCTCCTATAGAGGAGCCAATCTTCAGAGCTTCAAAAGAGGTGGAAGCACGGGAATAAATTATCGGTCAGGCTGTAGTGCGATAAAGTCTAATATTAGGACAATTCATGGCAGATATGATGATTATCTCTGCGCTACAGATCGGCGGAGACATCTTGGCGAACAATCCCCTAGGTTTCCTCATATTCTACATCCCCTTCTTGCTCTTCATCTTCTATGGGCAAAAGATCCAAGCATGGATGATTCTAGGCGACGTCTCACGCTCAGTAAGCAAGCTCCAATTCATGAAGGATAAGGCTAGAAAAGAAACCATCGAACATCTCAAGACGACTCTTAAGCCTAGTAAAGACCCCACAGAACGCATCGACCAGTTCCTAGAGTATTTCACCATAATGCCTGTCGACCTTGATCCCAACGGCATCGTCAAGAAAATCGATCATTTGATGAATGTAAGGAACGACAGGGTTAGAAACGAGATAAAAAACCTGGCGACGGTGCAAGATCCTGTGCAGACATCCGTCGCTGAAAACGTGTTAGAAGTATCTTCTTCTCTCAACTTCCTGTATAAAGTTGTGCGCCACTATTATTTGCTGGGCAAGAAGACAAAGAGCTTCTTCATACTCGTCCAAGTTCAGATGATCATGCCCATCATCATGGAAATGGCTAATGCTTTAGCCTCAGCCATGGGAGCTTTGAAGAACATTCAACCTTTGGGTGATGGCGTGGGACCTATGGTTGTTGGTAAACTCATGACTGAACATCCAAAGGTAACCGTGGCCAAAGACACTGTAATGGGTGAGTCAGAGTATAATGGTCGTAAGCTCTTCATCTTGAAAGCAGAGGGCCCCGGTGGCATGGTGGGCGAAGTTGGTACCGCCATTGAAAAGCTAGTCAAAGACATGAAGGTTTCTCCCACCGCAGTAGTTATGATAGATGCTGCGTTGAAGCTTGAAGGAGAGAAGAGTGGTGATGTAGCTGAGGGTATCGGGGCGGCTATTGGAGGCATTGGCGTAGACAGATTTAAGATCGAAGAGGTTGCTTCAGCAAGCAGTATTCCACTCTACGCAGTGGTCATAAAGCAGTCGCTTGTGGATGCTATTTCCACTATGAGGAAGGAGATTGCTGAGGCTGCTGACAAGGTGATAAACGTGGTTTACCGGGTGATAGATGAGAAGACCAAGCCGGGTGACACTTTGATCATAGTGGGTGTCGGGAACACACTCGGCGTGGGCCAGTAGGCGCACGCATAAGGGCTTGACCTCAGAACTAAGCCAAGTTAGCTTTTACATTCTGAGACTTGAGCAATACGCGGTCATTACCAGTGTAAATGTTGAAGCCTCTCTCAGAG
>JACQRY010000093.1 GCA_016206275.1 Nitrososphaerota archaeon | reverse complement strand
GTGTACGGGTCTTTGTTCATGATGTTTCTAGGTCTCTGGGTGTTGCGCTTGGATTCTCTTCTTTCGTGAAGGCTGGGGGCACTAAGGCTATGAGGAGAGTTCTTGAGGCGCCTGTGGGTCAGGCGGATTATGTGAAGACTTTGGGGTGGGTTTCTGCTGCGACCGCGGGGCTTGTTTCTGGGAGGGTGGATGATTTCTTGGAATTTCTGTGGGATGTTTTTCATGAGCCTCGGCGGGCGGATGCTGGTGGATACGGGTCTTTTTCTTCAGAGGCTTTGTTCGGTTTGAAGCGAAGGCTCTATGAGGAGTTTGGTGTTGTTTTGAACGTGTCTGGAGCTGGCCCAAATCTTTTGTTCCTGTATAACAAGGCGAAGTCTCGCCGATGGGAGAGGAAGCATGGCTCGAGTTTTATCAAGAGTTTTGGGGGTGTGGTTGAAGATTTCTTTAGACGAGAGCAGGTAGCTGTTGAGGTTAAAGGGGGTTCTGTGGCTCTTGGCGGAGCATATGATTATCTGATTAAGCGTTTTGGTGTCGGTAAGGTTTCTGTGGCAGCGTTGTTTGGAGGAAGATAGTTGTCTGCAGACATGAGATGTAGAGTCTGCCAAATCTTTTTAGCTTCTTAGAGAAAGCCTTTCGACTTATCTGGATAACTTTCGGATCGTATGTTTGTTGAAGCGTGTTCTAGATGATGCGCGAACAGGTTTTACAGAAAGTGGCTAGCAGGTCCGTCAAGGACATTTACGGTAGGCAGTCTGGCTCTGTGTTAGGCTACACGGTTGATGCTGCGGGTGCGTTAAGGACCATCGGGATTGAGCATGACGGCGTGTTCAGCGAGTGTTCTGCTGATCAAGTCATTTTTGACAACGATTCCATAGTTCTGGTGCCTAGGTGGAGGAGTGATGTGGAAAAGCTTAGCCGATTAAAGAGTACTGTTACGAAACGGGCTCAAGCCCTTGAAGAACTAAGGGCTGAAGGTGAGCTTCCCCAGCATGTCTATGAGTCTATGAAGGTTCAGCTGGATGAAGACGCTTCTAAGCTAGAAACTTCGCATAGCTCTATGAGCGAGGCCCTGGAGAAGAGAAGTGCCGACTTGGCTAAGAGAAGGGCTTCAATGGAGCGGTTCATCGCTGGGATAATGGTGCAGCACAGGAGCGGCGAGATCGATGATGCAGCTTACGAGACTTCTAAAAATGGTGTGGCTGGGATACTGGCGCAGGATGACCGGGAGCAGGGCGACTTGAAGAACGCTTTGAAGCTACTATCTTCGGAGGCGTCCGGGCAGGAAGGGGACTATGCTCCTGCAGTGGAGCAGCAGACTGCAGGTTCTTAAGCGCCTCCACCTTCTTCTTGCTCCGGGTTACAGGGGTTCTTCGGTACGAGGGCCGTTAACGTGCCCTTGAGGTGAGCTGTCTTGGTTATGGCGTCGCCGTTTTCTGTTGTTTGCGGGGCTCTGAGGCTTAGCCGAGTAAGGATGTTTTATTCATCTTTTCTGCTGTTTGCATTGAGTTTCTCGGGGACTCTTCTATTAGCCACGACCAATCCCTTGGGAAGATTTCTTGTTACCGGTTTCACGCTTCTTATGGGGTTTCTATTCTTCTACCTGTTCTCCTTGGATTGGCTGCGGAGCCGTGGGGACACTGTGAAGCTTTTGCAGTCTATGAGCGCTGGTGTGGGTCGAATCGCTTTCTACTTAGTGGGATGGGCTGCTGCGCCTTTTCTTGTTGGCAGCGGACTGGGCGCTATAGCTGGGTTCGGTCTGCTAGCGGTGTCGGGCATGTTGTTTGTTGGAAGTGTTGATGTCGATTTATCCTTGGCTTTTGCCTATGGGTTTGCGCCGGTCGTGGCAGGGTGTCTGGGTGGATTGGTTACGGGGGTTGTGGCTGAGTGGAGACGTTGATCTCCGATAAGAGTAAGAGTCTGAGCAGAGTCTCAGCCATCAGGCTTGACAGTATCACCAAGTCGTATTATGAGAGTGGGGAGCGGGTGGTCTTCTCGAACTTTTCTTTGACGGTGCATGATGGTGAGTTTGTTGCTGTTACCGGGCCTGTGGGTAGTGGTAAGACTACTCTGCTCAATATCATATTTGGTACTGTTAGACCGGATTATGGGGGAGTAACTATACTGGGACGGTCTGTCGACAGTATGAGTAGTCGTGAGGTCAGCAGGTGGCGCCTTGGACATGTAAGTCTTGTGCCGCAGATCCAGGATCTTCTGCCTGAGTTTTCGGTTGCTGAGAATGTGGCTCTCCCCCTGTATTTTGACAGTGTCGGAAGGGATAAGCGCTTGATTATGGTTAAGGCTGTGTTAGAGAAGCTTGGGCTTGGAGCTTCTGCGGGGACTATTATTTCTAGGCTGAGTGTTGGGGAGAGGCAGATGGTGGCTTTTGCCCGTGCTCTTGTGTCTGATCCTGCCGTTCTTCTTCTGGATGAGCCTACGGAGGCTTTGGACGGTTTGCTAAAGGACGTTGTTTTAGCTTCTGTTCGTAGTGAAAATGTTGTTCGGAAGAGGACTGTGGTCATGGCTTCCCATGACAAGAGAGCATTAGATTTAGCTAACAGGGTCGTTAAGCTGTCTGTGAAGCATAGCGACTTGGGCGCGTAGCGTTTTTGCTCTCTGATTAGTCTCTCAAACATCTGCTTTAGGTAGGAAAATAGTCTCCTGATCCTGTAGGTGTAGACTAGGGCTGCTTCTTATGCAAGAGAGGACTGCTTGTTCGAATGCGGGTCATAGGTAGAGGATGGGTTACTAAGAAATCGCTTGTCTGTCTGTACTGTGGCGGATGGGGCAGTATATAAAGAGGAATTACTCGGATACTCCACCGTTAATTCGGGATGGTTCTCTAAGATGAGCATGCTCTTCCGCCCTATCCCGAACCAATACAACAGAATCAGGTTACCGTAGAGATAAAAGATGGCATACTACTTAAACCACTTAGGAAGATAGATAAGGAGAAACTTGCCGCAGCCTTCAGAAGACACTTAGTAAGAATATCCGCCTTACCGGTCCTCAAAGAACCTAGGCGGGGAGAATCTGCCTCCTCCTATTTGGAGGAGGAGTTCGAATCTTGAAGGCCTTCATAGACGCCAAACTTCTTATCTACCTTAACACGGTGAAGACGATCAGAGCGAGAAGGCTTTACGAAGAATTCTACCTAAACTTGCTTTCGAATAGCAAAGCTTACGTTGACCCACTGGTTCTAGATGAGTTGCTATACATCTCTGGGAAGAAGCATAATGTTCCATATGGGTTAACCATAGACTTCACTATGTCTGCCATCCTTCCATATATTGAGGTTCTACCGCTGCGTGCGGAAGAATACTAGGAAGCAACACGGCTTCTGAAGGATCTTTCTGCTGTGGCCGCGTTGCCGAATGTGGAGTATGTTGCTCTGACTCCGGATGTTGCTATGGCAAGCGTTTATCTGCGTAATTCTTTGGGTATGTCGTTCTTTGATTCTCACTACGCCGCGGCGGCGTTGAGTCTCGACAGAGAGATCATTCCGTTCGATAAGGCTTATGATCGTGTTCCTGGGTTGTCGCGTATTGATCCGGGGCCACTTTGACCCCTGTTGATATGCTAAAGGCGCATTGATCTTGGAGATTTCGATCTGAGTCCTTCGCTGGTTGCGTGAATAAAACTTGGACGATTTTGCAATTGGCTTTGGACTTTGTCCATTGGGGTTTGGATAGGCGGTTTCTAGCCTTGATTGTGTATGACGCTTATTAGCGTAACGCCTACATACCGATGCACAACAGGCGTATGAAACCTCTGATAGAAATAGTTATATCTGAAAAAGCCTCTTTATTCAGAGGAATTGAGTTATGTCTGAGTTGGCGGTTGTGGGAAAAAGGTATAGTATTGTGGTTCCAAAATCGGTGAGGAAGAAGATGAATCTTAAGGAAGGCCAGCGTGTCATGCTGAAAGTGGAGGAGGGGAGACTATTGATTGAGCCTTTGCCCACGGATCCTTATGGCGTGTTGGAACGCGTAATTGGTGAACCGTATGATGAGGCAAAGGATGAAGAGAAGGCTGAGAAATGGGTGAAGAAGCATACCGATCGTTGATACTGAAGTCCTGTTCGCTCTGAACCCTAAAGATCCAAAGCATTCACAGGCTTCTGAGCTCTTCGCCTCGGCTAAGAACCTATATGTGCCTGATGTAGCCATGCTTGAGTTCCTGCTCGTGCTGCGTGGGAGAGGCAGAAGGCCACGGGAGGTTAGAGATGCTGTGTTGGCTCTGAAGAAGGTCTTACTGGACTGCGCTGTGACTGAGGTTAGGACACTTGATGCATTTCTTCTCGTTTTGCAGTGCGAAATCGAACTTAAGTATGGTCTTAGCTTCTTTGATAGTCTGATAGCGGCCTCTGCCTTGGCCGTCGACGGAAAAATCATCTCTGATGATACGGCGTTTGATCGTGTCTCTGGGTTAGGGAGAATAGTCTTGGCCTGATGGGTGGGCGGCTGCAGGAAGTCGTTTGAGTGTTTCGTTGTTAACTTATCCTCAGATAGGTTGTTCTGATTAATGTGGTGTACTCTGAGTTCTGAATATCGGTTAACATGATGCTCTTGCCGAGGCTTGCATAGGCTCATGGTAATACTGCCGTCGTCCTTGATCGGTAGACTTAGGGTAAGAATGGATTCGGTTAATGGGTTTAGGATGATCGTTCGATAGTGTTGCGTTCATCGGGATGGTTCTCTAAGATGGTGATGGGATTTTGCTCTATCCTTAACAGGCGCAGTGGAACCCCTGGAGAAAGTTTATAACACATGTTGACAAATTGTGACACGGAAAGAGCGATGCAGTCCGGAACCAAGCATCTGACAGGGAGGGTGGATCAGAAGCAGATACAGCTCTTAGAGAAGATCTCAAAGGAGGAGAAGATAGACCGTTCAGCAGCCCTCAGAAAAGTCTTGGATATTGGAATAAGAGAATACATGAAGAGGAAGGCGGTGGAAGACTATAGAAAAGGAAGGATATCCGTTGGAAGAGCAGCTGAAGAGGCTGAAGTATCCATCGCCGAGTTCTACAATATTCTTGAGGGGGAAGGCATTCCAATCAAGGTTGACACAGGAATACTGAAAGAGATTGTGTAGTCGGATCTCGGAGAATAGGGTTCTTGAAGGCAGTTGCAGATGCATCAAGCCTAATTCATCCTGCGAAACTGCCCAGATTCTGGGCCCTGATGAAAGAGACGGTCGAAGAGATCTTCATACCTGAAGCTGTCTACAACGAGGTTCTCAAGGGCAAGGAGATAAGAAGCCCTGATGTGCCTGTGATCGAAAGAGCCATCGAAGAAGGCTGGATCAAGGTAAGAAAAGTAGCCTTGAAGGCAAAATTGCCAGAGGACCTAGGGGCGGGAGAGAAGGAGGCTATCACATTAATGCAG
>JACQRY010000092.1 GCA_016206275.1 Nitrososphaerota archaeon | reverse complement strand
CAATTACACACCGGAGCTTTCCACCAAACACCCCCTAGAGCCATCAGAACACCTATACCGTCACGTAAAGAAACGGTTAAGACACCAAGGCGGAACCTACAAAACAAAAGTTGAATTCTCCCCGACAACTACTTTGGCTCTCCTCCAAAGACATAGAAGCACTGCTCACCTACGAAGCCGTAAACCAGAGAACCGAGGAAACCCTGCACGCCCACGGCCTCGACTTAACCATCCTCCCCGAAGAATCCCGATTAAAATGGGAGGAAGACGCCTACATAATAGCTAAACCCGGCGCAGTCAAACCCATCAACGGACTAGGCATAAAATGGCTCAGCAACTTCAGAAGAAACTCTTCAATCGGACTCCCACCCAACTTCGCCCTCATAATACTCAACGACCCCAAAACCGGAGCACCCCTAGCCATCATGGATGGAGACGTAATCTCCAAAATGAGGACCGCATCCGTCTCCGCAGTCGCAGCAAAATACCTAGCCAAAAAGAAACCCACCTCAATGGGCATCATAGGCACGGGAATCCAAGGCCAAAGCCATCTCTGGGCAGTAACCAGCCTGCTAGAAGTAAGTATGGTCAAAGCCTACGACACCGATGAACCCAAGCTTAGAAGCTTCTCCGCCGACGCTAAACGAAGGCTCCCCGAAGTATCCACCAACATCACAAAGGACCCAGGACAAGCAGCCAAAGACGTCGACATTCTCATCGTAGCCTCCACTTCCAACGTGCCAGTAATCTACGACTCGATGGTGGACAAAGGCTGTCTCGTAGTAGGGTTAACCGGCTTCAGAGACTTGGACTCCAAGATGAAGAACACAGCATCCAAATACGTCGTTGACGATAGACGCAACGCACCCGCCCTGATCAGAACACTCATGGGCAGAGTAGAAGTCGCCCCAGAAGAGATCTACGGTGAAATCGGCGAAATCATAGCAGGGAAACTCAGCGGAAGAGAAGACGACTCCGAGAGAATCCTCTTCACACCCACAGGCCTAGGAACAGTCGACGTAGCCGTAGCCCAACTAGTCTACGAAAAAGCTTCAGCCAAAGGAGCAGGCCAGCTCCTCGAAGCCTAACAGCCCTTTCACCTTGACGCGAAAGCCTCTATCAACCTACCCGGCGACGTAACCACAGGCCTCAAAACCATCACGTCAACCCCAGCCTCCCTATACTCTTCAAAACGCTTGGCACACTGCTGAGGAGTCCCCGAAATAGTAATAGAATCCAGAATATCATCAGTTATCATAGACGTCGCCTCATCAGCCTTCCCACTCCTCACAGCATCCATAATACGAGTCACCTTAGGCTTCTTCATCACATCCTCGCCAAACAAGACCTCTCTACCGGGAACAGCTAGAAGAGCAGCAATCTGCGTCTTAACCTGAGGAACCGCCTTAGCATCATCCTCACTAAGCCAAGTCATAGCATAACAGACCACCTCAACATCATCAACGTTCCTACCAGCTCTACCAGCACCCCTCTGTATCTGCTTCATAGCGAAATCCACATGATCAAGAGTAGACAGATTGGACAGCAAAGCACCCTCCCCAACTTCTCCTGCAAGCTGCAATATCATCCTCTGCACACCCCCTACAAACACCGGTACACTTCTACGATTAGGTTGGAAGCCCAGCCTTATCTGGCTAAGACGCTCCCGCCTACCATTCAGGTTCACAGTCTCCCCAGCTAGCATCCTCCTAACAACATCAATATGCTGGCGTAGAGTAGCAATGGGCTTATCGTCAACGACACCCAGATTATCCCAGAAACGCGTCGTACTCCCTATTCCAAGAATAGTCCTCCCGCCCGAAAGCTCGTCAACGCAAGCAACGCTCATAGCCGTCAGCACTGAGCTCCTAGTGTAAGGGTTGACGACACCGGACCCGATCCTGATTCTACTTGTCACTGCTGCGGCTGCAGCCATAGAGGTGAAGGCATCTCTCAGACAGTAATGCTCAGCCATCCACACAGAGTCAAAGCCCCTAGCCTCAGCCTGCTTCGAATACTCCACGATCTGGGGAAGAGAAACCTCTCCACCAAAGGTTATCCCCATCTTCTCCACCAGATCGTGTCACCTAGCTCTCCCAAACATAGACGACCGTGCAAATCCTTCCTTTACAAACTTGTTAATCCCTTTTACATCCATACCATCGACACCCATCTTCTGCAGCGTTAAACCTTCCCTCCAGTGATCAACACCGTTAAGCCTACCCGAAACATGAATCAAAGAGTCAATAATAGGAGTTTCAATCCCTGCCACCCGGGCGAGATAAGCCATCGGCACCAACCCATAGGCTACATCTTCAATCAAATACCTATGGTTCAACGAGCTCGGAGACCTGATGTGCCTATCCGGGACACTAGACACAATAGCTTCCCTCACAGAAACATCACCGCGAGCAGTGTAACCAGCCATCGAAAAATATTCAACAAAAGTACGTGGCCTTAACCCGAAAACCTTCCCTACAGCTATCCGCTCCTTATCCACTGCCTCTAT
>JACQRY010000091.1 GCA_016206275.1 Nitrososphaerota archaeon | reverse complement strand
CAGCCTCTGGTTCAGCGTGCCCGTGATACTTTTCATTTTCTCGGTCCTACGCTGAGAAGCGTAGAGGTATGCGATATCATTCGTCTCTTCCGCGGCGAGTATGATGACTTTTCCAGCTGCCCTTCTGCCCGTCCTGCCTCTCCTCTGAATGTACCTTATCTCTGAGGGGATGGGTTCGTAGAATACCACTAGATCGACCTCAGGAATGTCCAGCCCTTCTTCAGCGATGGATGTAGCGCATAAAGTGTTGATGTAGCCTTTCTTCAAATCCTCTATGAGGGATGCCTGCTGATCCTGCGTCAGGCCTTTGTCGTGAACCTTTGATGCCTGCCCCACGAATCTTTCAGCTCGAACCCCCTCTGACTTGTTCAACTCTTCCACGAGATGTGTAGCGGTGTCTCTGTACTGCGTGAAGATCAGGAGCCTGGATTTCGGGTTTGACTTTACCTGCTGCGACACTATTGACTTGAGTTCGTCAATCTTCGGATGGTCCCGGAAGCACTGTCCATTCAGAAGCTGCTTTCCACTTGCATACGCTCTATCCATAAGGATCACCGCATGGCTCTTCTTATCGCCCCCTTCGAGCCTCTCCATGAAGCACTTCAGCGTGTAGGCACCCTGAGTATCAAGAAGTTCAAGCATGTGGAATAGGGTCAGTGCCTGTGCCTGAAGGGATATCGCCGCATAGATTGGACCCCTCTCCTCCTCCATGCTCATCTCAGCCTGATACCTCAGCTCTGAGCCGAGCTCTATCAGATCCATTCTGGACACGAACCTTGCACCTCTCTTAAGGCAGCCTCTTGATTGGAGAGTTCCGATCCTCGCGTCAAGCATGCCTCTAAGAATCTCTCTGACTGGCTGGTACTGCAGCGGTAGTTTGATCGTTCTCCCCTCTACGGTTACTGGATTGATGTACGGCTTGACGTCAGGGTCTTCATCCGAACGGTATTCGACATGCTCTATGAAGAGTGATTCACAGACATTCATCACCCTATCCAAGTCTGAGCCTGGGGATGCTGTCATGCCTAGGATAAGAGGGTACGGGGAGCTCTTCACATAGCTTGCAGCCACTTCCGTGTAGGCATACTCCTTGACGGAACGGTGACATTCATCGAATACAAGCAAGCCAAATCCTTTCAGGGTGAGCCCACCCTGAAGTAGATCGTTTCTAACGACTTGTGGAGTGGCGAAGACGAGTCTGGATGAGCCTGACCATACACTATTCCGGTAATCCGCCGGGGTCTTTCCTGTCAACAGTACAAATTGGTCTTCTGGGAGCCTGATCATGCCCTGAAAGCTTCTCTTATGCTCATGACCAAGGGTCTTGTAGGTGCCATAACGAGCACCCTCAGGTCCCGATAGTTGTAGAGAGTATCGGCTGCCACAAGCGCCGAAATGACGGTCTTTCCTAAAGCTGTCGGCAGAATCACGAGCGCATTCCTATCCAATGCAGCCCGAGCTATGTTTCTCTGATAGAGCCTTTCTTCAATGATGTCAGGATAGATGAGGGGATGTGATGCGTATTTCTGCTGGAGCATCCCTCTAGATCTCTAGGACTTCACCGTGCTTTGCAGCTGCTGGCTTCTTCACCTGAGGGTTTACTCCATCGATTCCCTCCAAAAGTGGTAGCAGCTTATCGAATTGGAAGATCTCTCTATATTGCTCAAGCTCCTCTTTGGACCTTAACACAAGACCTCTCTTCTTCGTAGGTGAGCCTGAACTGTCAACGGGATTTAGCTCGACGGCAAGCCTAGCCGGGCTAGTCTTGTAAGCAGGCATCTTCAGGATAAAGATTCCTGGGATGGATGTTTTAAGCTTACCCCAGTCAGATCCAGTCTTAAGAAAAGATGCGAGCCTGTCTTCGGACATTCAGACCAGCAGCTTTTCTATGCGTCGGCTAATTAAATTTTGATATCTTTCTTTCTACCATTGACACGGGGGATAAACTACGCAAAGGCCGTAGAAGCATCTGATCCTGCTTGCTTCCTAAGGGAAGCCGATCAGATACGGGCGAAAGAATAAATCCGTAGCGCCCGCTATGAATGATGACCAGGGGTGCGGGCCCGGTGGTGCCCGATCCAAATCTTGCTACAGACGAACAAGTGTAGGGTCTTCTCTCTTTCACATAACCATTACTTTCGAGCCAATCGAATATCTTGATTACTTCCTTCGCCACCTCCGCCATACCCTTCTGATTGTGCCACATCTTTGCTTGATAAAAGCCGTGTTGTGCCAGCATGAATTTGTGTGCCATCTCTCTAGCCT
>JACQRY010000090.1 GCA_016206275.1 Nitrososphaerota archaeon | reverse complement strand
TAGCCAAGATTACCCCCGAGGAGAAGCTTATCTTGGAGCACGTGCACAGCAAGGTTGACGGCTGGAGGAAAGCTGTCCTAGATGGTGTTCCGTAAATGGCTGTAACGCAAGCCAAGCTAGCCGAGCAACTAGAATCTTTCCTAAAGAGTTTCAAGGATAGAGGAGGCGTCTCCAAGTATCGTAACAGAGTTTCAGAGATGCCGGCTTCAGGCATGAGGTCAGTGGTTGTGGACTATGACGATTTAGCTAAATACGATGTGGAGCTAAGCGAGATGATTGTTCAGAAACCTGATGAGATCCTCCCCGCCTTCAAAACTGCTCTCTATGAGGCGCTTAGAACTGAAAACGCGTCTTACGCCGAGTCCGCGCGGAGACAACTAGCAGTCAGAGTGAGAGGGCTTCCGGAGACCATCCACCTAAGACTCGTAACATCAGAGCACTTGGACAGACTCATCGCGGTAGCAGGAATGGTAGTCAGGGCCTCCGAGCTCAAGCCTATGGCTGTTAGAGCAGCTTTCCATTGCGCAAAGTGCGGCAACATCAATATGGTTGATCAACAAGGAGTAGCGTTAAGGAGGCCGCCTAAATGCGAGCAGTGCGACGAAGTAAGGAGACTTGAATTAGACGAAAAGAAAACGGAGTTCATAGACTACCAAATCCTCCGCCTCCAAGAACTACCAGAAGAGCTTCCGCCTGGGCAACTCCCCCAGTACTTTGACATCGACCTGGTGGGAGACATAGTGAACGCAGCTAGGCCAGGAGACAGGATTAATCTAACAGGCATAGTCAGGGCAGAAGCAGAGTACTCCCAGGCCGGCGGCAGGCTCAGAATCTTCCGATCTAGAATAGACGCGAACTATGCCCAAGTAATCGGGCATGAAGCAGACCAAGTGCAGCTAAGCAAAGAAGATGAGGACATGATAAAGAGGGTCGCTCGCCGCCCCGAAGCCTACCAACAACTCATAACATCTATCGCCCCATCCATACACGGTTTTGAAACCCAGAAAGAAGCCATATTGCTCCAAATGGTCAGCGCGCCCCAGAAGACTCTTCCAGACGGAACCACCATCAGAGGAGACATCAATGTTCTAATGGTGGGAGACCCTGGGACAGCAAAATCGGAGCTCTTGAAGTACAGTGCTAGGATCGCTCCCAGAGGCCTCTACACCTCGGGCAGAGGATCCACTGCCGCGGGCTTGACCGCTGCAGTAGTGAGGGAAAAAAACGGAATGATGATGCTCGAAGCAGGGGCAGTTGTCTTGGCCGACCAAGGCATTGCTTGCATAGACGAGTTCGATAAGATGAGGACTGAGGATCGTAACGCTCTACACGAATGCATGGAGCAGCAGACCTGCAGCGTAGCGAAAGGAGGAATAGTGGCAACACTTAACGCCAGAACCTCTATTCTGGCAGCCACCAACCCTGTGCTCGGCAAATACGATCCCTTCAGAAACATCTCCGACAACGTGAACCTGCCCATACCTCTGCTCACCAGGTTTGACCTAATCTTCGTAGTTAGAGACATTCCAGACAGGGCTTCCGACGAAAGAGTAGCTAAACACATTCTTACCATCCACCGAAAAGGAACTTTCGTTACTCCTCCCCCACTGGACTTTGATATCTTGAGGAAACACTTGATCTACGCGAAGAGAATAGAACCTGTCATCACAAAGGAGGCTGAGGAGAAGATCTTGGAGTACTACCTGCAGATGAGAGGAGTAGGATCAGAGAACATGATCACAGTCACCCCGCGCCAGCTGGAAGCCCTCATCCGTCTCGCAACAGCAAGAGCAAGGCTCCTGCTCAGAGAAAAGGTAACTGAAGACGATGCTCTGCACTCCATAGGCTTGATGAGAAGGATGCTTGAAACTGTTGGAGTTGATGTAAAAAGCGGCAAAGTGGACATGGGTGTCTTCCACGGCAAGCCTCTGAGCGAACGCAACCTGCTTGAAACTGCTCTAGACATATTCAAGACCCTCGAAGGACCCCAGAAGAACCCTGTAGACGGTAAGGTCTTCACGCAAGAGCTGGTGAAGACCGCCAGATTCACGGAGGAGGATGCCAAACGCATGCTTAACAGCCTCTACCGGAGCGGCCAAATATATGAGGTAAAATCCGGGTTCTACAGAAAGATCTAGGTGCCATCATCTAAACCTTGAAGCTGGAAACCCTTCCCTTACCGACTCCTCTATTAGACCTGCTCAAAAAGCAGGGATACATAGACCTCTATCCTCCCCAACAACTAGCCTACGAAGCCGGAGTCTTCCAAGGAGAAAACCTCCTCGTCACAACTCCCACAGCCTCAGGCAAGACTCTTGTAGCCATGATGGCCACGGGCCGGCTCATAGCAGAAGGCTTAGGGAAAACAGTGTATCTGACCCCTCTTAGAGCCCTTGCCAGCGAAAAGTATGATGAATTCAAGGTTCTTCAACAACTCAGGAAACCTGATGGAAGCAATGTCAAGGTAGTGATTTCAACTGGGGATTATGATTCTTCTGGTGAGTCATTGGGAGGCGGGGATGTAATCATCCTTACCAACGAACGGTTCGACTCAATTCTCCGGCATAATGTATCATGGCTGGAACAAGTGAAGCTATTTGTTGCTGATGAAGTTCATCTCGTGGGTGACGGGCATCGAGGCCCAACGCTTGAAACTATTCTCACCAACATAC
>JACQRY010000088.1 GCA_016206275.1 Nitrososphaerota archaeon | reverse complement strand
GTCGCAAAACTATCCTCAAAGACACTGAACACACAGATCTGTCCGAGCTTGGCTCTTACCCTGGGAATAATTCCCGACTTCGACATCTTCCTCCAAAGCCTAGGGTTTGAACACCACCTCTGGACCCACTCACTGCTCTTCTGGCTACCACCGTCAGCCATACTCTACTGGAGGATGAAAAGAAACTCCTTACCACTCACACTCGGAATATACTCGCACATGTTGACAGATGCCCTCGTAGGCGATATTCCAGCACTCTACCCTCTTCTGGACTGGACTATAGGATTAGGCTTACCCATACCATCCGCCTTCGACGCTCTGCTGGAGGTGGGCGGACTACTCCTTGCTCTAAGCTACATGTATGGAAACGGGGATCTTAAAGACCTTCTCAAAGCAGACAGAAGAAACATCACCCTCGCGATTCCTTTTCTAATCATTCTTACTCTTAGCACATTATTCGCTGAACACAACAATATTTCCATCATAACATACGGGTTCTCAAGACTCGCTATGACCGCAATAACACAGGGCCACCTCGCCCTCCTCCTAGTAATATCAATCGGCATAATCACCGGGATACGAGCCTACTGGGATGATTACACCAAGCCTCACCACTGATTCCCCATCGTCTGCATGAATCGAACCATATACCTTATCCCCTTATACAGATCCTCCAACCGAATATTCTCGTTAGGCGCATGAATCTTAGACCCAAAGTGCCCAATCCCTATAGACGCCGTCGGAATCCTCAACCTGTTAACAAACAAGTACATCGGGCCAGAGCCAGCCATACTCGGATGGATCACCGGATTGACCCCATAGATTTCCTTGGCTGAACTTTCAACGATCCTCACGAATGGGTCCGACATGGGCGTCCTCGCAGCCTCATAACTACTCTCCACAAGAAACTGAAAGTCGGCGAACCCTTTTGACTCCACATGCTTCTTCACCGATGCGAGAATCTTCTGTGGATCCTGTTTAGGAACCATGCGAAGATCGATCTTTGCGAAAGCCTTCTTGGGAAGAACCGTCTTGCTACCTGCTCCCGTATAACCTGAGTTGATCCCGGCGATATTGCACGTAGGGCCATAGAAATACTCCCTCTTGGCGTCAAGTCCAGAAAGCCCATGCACAAAGCGATCAACACCGTAATCCTTTTTGAGCAGACGCTCCTCGTCGAAAGGCATCTTCTCCAGATACTCTAACTCTTCAACGCTCGGCTGCTCGACATCGTCGTAGAAGCCGTCAACTAAAACCCTCCCCTGATCATCACGCAACGCCGACAAGGCTTCAACAAGCCTCCACGCAGGATTCTCTATGAGCGTCGAATAAGACGAATGCATATCGACTTTAGGGCCTTTAACCCTAAGCTCAATGTAGATCAACCCCTTCGCCCCCAAAGCGATGACAGGCCTATCCTTAGCATCGGAAGACGCGCCTTCCCACATGCAGCCATCTGCTCGAAGAAGCTCCATATTCGCCTCAACAAACTTGTGGAGAAAGGGGCTGCCAACCTCCTCCTCACCTTCAGCTAAGAACTTGACGTTCGAAGGAAGCTTACCATAAACCTGCAGCAAAATCTTTAGAGCCTGCAGGCGGGCAACTATGTTCCCCTTGTTATCTGAAGCACCCCTGGCAAAAAGAAACCCATCTCTCACCTCGCCTGAAAAAGGGTCGCTCTTCCACTCATCCAGAGGCTCAGGAGGCTGAACATCGTAGTGATCATAGAACAGCAAAGTTCTCTTAGCGTCATCCACGATTCTCTCCCCGTACACAATAGGTTGGCCACCGTGATCAGTAATGATCCTTGTCTCTAACCCGGCATCCTTCATCATCGACTCCAAAAGCCTCGAACACTCCTTCACGCCAAGATTCTGGGCTGAGACACTGGGCTGGCGACAAAGATCCTGAACGAGCCTAACAGCTTCTCGCTTCCCCTCTTCAACCGCGACCTCGAGCCTATCGTCTAAAAGCATAATCAATCCGAACAGGATCTAAGCCTTCCATAAATCTTTCCCGGCATCCTTCACAAGCTGGAACCCCATGCCTTGCAGACATCTCCTTGCAATCCATCTTTCTCCCCAGAGTACTGGCATTCCAGATTCTGAATTCATAAGTCATATTTTTCGCGCTAGTCTTCTTAAGTTGCCCAAGTGAGAACCACGCTGAATAGATTATGCATGGTATATCTTGAGGGAAAGTGCCTAGAGAAACTGCTTAATGCCCAGAGTGGGGAGCAGGGCTGGTTCTTAGCCGCACCTGGTTATGGCCCATATGGGAACTATGTTTGGCATAGAGACAATGCGGAGTGCGTCATGGCACTGGATGAATACGCAAGAACCTTCGACCAGAAATGGCTATTTGAAAGGACTGGAAAGGCTCTCGTAAGATCCTTCGACTACTTGGCAGAGAAAGAGAAGGGCGTCCAGATATTGAGGCAGCTCTCGGGCAAGTTCCAGAATCCAGCTTTCGTAGACCAGAATTATCATCCCCACGCGAGGCTCACAAGTACAGGTGAGGAGATTAAAGGACCTTGGAACAACATACAGTATGATTCGATCGCTCGTCTTCTGATTGCCCTTGGGCGCCATCTTTCAATTATTCCGGACGGAGAGTTGATGGAGAAGTGCCGCGCTGGAGTAAAGGTGGCTCTAACGTATCTGTTCGACGCTATATGGGAAGAGGTCGAAGGTAGAAGATGGTTGACCGTGTGTGCAAATGAGTGGGAGGAGAAGGAGCAGCCACATCTTAGAAATCCCCTTTTCTCCTCTGTTATCGGGCTCATTAACGCCGCGAGCAGGATTGCTCAGGAGCATCTAGAGGAGTGGCTTTGGCTCAGAGACGTAGAACTCGGCGAATGCGAAAGGATAACTGAAAAGGTTCTTCAAGACTTTGTCGTCGACGGAAAGCTGAGAATGATAAAAAGGTTCAATGAGCCTGCGGTAGGAAGCTGTTCAACCTCACTCTGGCTCTTCACTACCTATGGGGTCTTCCCTATCGATAGCGATCTTTTCCGCAAGACTCTCCATTCTTTGATGAGCAATCTCAGCCTATGCTCTGAGTCAGAGGTCAATGGTGAGGGACATAGGCCAGGGGTCAAGGGATTGAGGAGATACGCAATCGAGAGGGGCGGGGATACACAGGATAATGGTGGCGGTTACATGGACTCGTACTGGGGAGGTCAAGCGTGGCTCATAACGACAGCCCAACTGGCGAGTGCTCACGCAATGTTGAGAGACATGGATCGGGCAGAAGACCTCCTTAGAGTATGTATGCAGGTGGCTAATTCGGAGGGGATGCTTCCCGAGCAATTTGATGGTACTTACCACAGCAGGGCTCAATACGAAGCCTGGAAGATCAGGGAAGCAGAACCTGCACCCGCTCAGTGGCTCGCCTGGTCGCATGCAGAAGTCTTGAGAGCTTATGCGAGAATTAGGGCTAATTCAATAGGTCTCTAAGGCTTAGTGGTAAGATGACTTTCGTGCAACATGCGCTGTCCTTTATCCGACTAGCCCAGGGGTTCGCTTAGCTTGCAATCTTCCCTCGATAGTATCGATATGTCTAAGCCTTCGCTCTGAAGTTACGAGTCGCTCTATGCTCTATGCGTCTTCAAATCTATTTATTAATCAAACAACGTTCAGTAGGCCTCGTCGAAGATAAAACTTTGCGAACCCTTTCCCGTTAGCGTCAAATGCCCCACGGGTCACAATGAAATCTCATCCTTCTAAGTAGCCGTGGCACTTCAACCCTAACTTCATGTCAAGCATATGCTAAAAGAAGCACTCGCCTCAATGCGTATTTCATGTTGTGGAAACACCCACAAACTTTAACACCCAGGGGGTTTGACATAACGAATATCTATCAGTATCGCGTATCCTTAACCTTGTTGTATGAATGAGGACAAAGGTGTAGCATCTGAAGGCAGTATGGATAGGGCCTTCAAGTTTGATCTCGGACGAGGAGTGATTACCGGAACCAAGACTGATACAAGACTATTCATGTTTGCCGCGCTCCCGAATAGCGTTGCACTCGCGAAGATATTTGAGACCTTCAAATCCGGTGCCGCAGTAATGTTACACGTTCTTGGAAAAGGGTACGGTAGTGCTGTGTTCACAACAGTGAGAAAAGCCGGTAGTACTCCACAGGAGATGATTAGCTTTCTAGTCGACGCGAGCAGAAATTTGGGCTGGGGAAGAGCCATCGTAAGTGGTGACATGGCCAAGGGAACAGAGCTTAGACTGGAGATGCAGGACTGCGTCATATGTGAAAACTTGTGGCAAAGCGGAGAACCGCGCTGCTATTTCCTCGGCGGTGTTGTACAAGGCATGTTAGAGCAGATATTCTCGGACGAGTTCTCCTTTACTGAACTAGAATGTAGAAGCAAAGGAGACTATTCCTGCAAGTTTGTTTTCAGAAGAAACGCATGAAAGTTTTTGGATCATTTAGCGGGTACACTTTGCCATCAACCTTGACATCCGCAGATCCGTACAAGTAAAACAAAACGTCTTCCACTACCCATCTCCGACTGCAACTCCCAGCTCATTCTCAACGCCCTTCCTGAAACCATTGGGTCCGATACCATGAACCTTCACCAGATTAGAGGGGTTCATAGATGCCCAGCTGCCGTTCGGCTTCTGAACCAGAATAGCTTTGTCAACCTCCTGGAACATGCTTAGGTCATTCTCTTCGTCTCCAAACGCGTACGTTGTTACATTCCTGAAGGCGCGTGCATAAAGCTGCCTTAATCTGCGCACCCCCGTCCCCTTGGAATTGCCGGCACTTATCGTCAGGTATCTGCCTCCGAAAACGTAGGTTAGCCCAGCTGAGTCGATAGATCTTATGGCCCGCTGCAACTCGACTTGGTCTCCTTCTAGCTTGACCGTCTCGCTGTATTCGCGTCTACGTGTCAAGTCCGCCTCATGGAGTGGCAATCCACTATCTTCAGATATCTCCTCAGCCGTCATCTGAGTGAAGAGCTTGTAACGTACACGAGAATCTCTCAGGGCTCCCTCGATCTTCCACCGTATCATCTCGATCCTCTCCCCGTGTTCTATGTCAACATACCCCTCAGATTCTCTGCCATCTTCTATCGGAAAGGCAAAGTAGTTTCTTGGGATTACAGTAGCGCCTCCATTCTCAACAATAAATGGATGATTAATGCCGAAAACATGCTGGTAGAATTTGATTTCACTCCTAGTTTTTGCCGAACAGAGGATTAATGGAACACCATGTTTCTCAAGAGCCTTCACAGCGGGTAGACTGACGCCGTAGTCATAGGTCTCGGCGTCGAGCAGCGTCCCATCCAAATCTGAGAACACTATGGGGTACATCTGGTTTACACGAAGCTTGCGGGCCTACGCCACAACTCGTAAATCAGGTAGGCTGAAGCCTTTTGCTAAAAGTGTATAAAGCATTGTTTTGAAGAAGATACTCTAGGAAGGCCTTTGTGTCCACACGGCCGAATCCTCTCAGCCCTCTCATATTTTCCTTGGCGTAAGGCTGTCCCCCCGGAAACTCGTTCTCAATCTCTTTTCGAATACCCTCTGAACACAAGGGACTCGAAACTATGCTCGATAAGGCGTTGCTTATCATCTCGTTAAGATGCTCCTCGCCCTTCTCCTCATGGAAGTGGGGGTTTCGCGTCTCCACCTGGAATATTTCCACGCCCTTCTCTATAGGATCTGTGTACTTAGGTTCAAGTATTCCCCCAAACTGTTCTAATATGTTCAATATCTCATACGGCTCTATGGCAAACCCCGAGCCATAGTCAAGGATCTCCGCGAGCTTCATGGTCATAGCGTGGTCACCCGAGTTCCCCGACCTTACAACTTCGGTTTCGAACCCTGTGAAACCAGATATTATCTTGTTCAAGTACTTGTTTGTAGCAGTCGAAACCCTGCCCCACTTGGAAAAATAGATCGATCCCTCCATGATCTTGGGCTTACTGGCCCACGATATTCTGACCATGGCATAAGGAGTACGAAGCAGATGGAATGTCGCAGCATAGGCTGTGACATACTCATGTACGGCACCTGGGACATAGTTATCCGAATCTACAAAACCAACGTAATCCTTTGCCGCCGCTTTAGCCATCAGCATTCCCAGGATCATGCCCTCGCCCTTTCCATTTCGAACCCTGCCTTGATCATCCGAGAGATCTTCGTATCCAACCTGTTTCAGCGCCGTGCCCAGCCCGTGATCCTTCTGATGAATCATCCAAATATCCCGGTTCGTGTAGTGCTGGTGCTGCTCCACCATGTCTTGCTCCATTTTGAAGCGGTCTATCCCCTCTCTCTTGCTATTAGACACTATTATGACCAAGCATTCACTCGGTATTGCACTTATGACTCCTTCAACAACCCGGAGTTTTTCATCCTTTATAGGGACCACGATGGCCATCTTCCGCATTATCTCCTCAATCTTACTAGGAGGCGCGTTAAAGACTCCTGTTTGAGCAACATTACCGTCCTCAGCAGATTCTAGAAGCAGTACACGCTGGAGATCATTTATTCTCACTGAGCCAAAACGCTCAGTCCGCCTTGGTAATTCAAGCATCATTTGAGATCATACGCCCTGTGCTTTCTTAAGAAGCGTTGCAAGCGTCGCTTGATCGTCTTCGCTTGTTAGTCGACCCTCATAGGCAATGGTGTCAAGGTAGAGCTGAACATGATCGGGGATATCCCATATTCCATCCGTCGAATAGAGGTAACCGTATCTCGCCGAGCTACCCAGGACCTCAGGCACGCTCCGCTTAGCCGAATAACCCATTGATTCTACCATATCCTTGTTGTAACCATTCTTCAACGCTATCTCCTCCACAAGTTTGTGGACTCCAGACCCGTGTTGAGCCGCCTGTTTCACCCTAAAAGCCAGTTCGGAGGGGACTCCGAGCCCCAGAGCAGCCTCCCGATGAACATGCTTTCCCATCACGTCGCCGGGCGGAAGCTTTGTTTTCGTAGCTATGGAAGTAGCAACCTCGACGACCTCCGGGTCGAGATACGGAGGCCTTAGCTCAATACTATGCGCCATAGTTATCTTATCCTCTCTTTCAAGCGTCTCCTTATAGAG
>JACQRY010000089.1 GCA_016206275.1 Nitrososphaerota archaeon | reverse complement strand
TTCCAGAGCTGTTTGCGTCCGCTGCTGAAGCAACTGAAATAGTCATGGTCCGAAACCTCGAAAAAGTAAACCGGAAGGTCAAGCGGGAGATCATGATTGGAACAGAGGATCTAGAAAAACTTCTCTTCGACTTCTTGCAGGAGCTCATCTATTACAAGGATGCTGAGCTCCTACTTTTCAGCAAATACGATGTCTCTGTGGATCATGTAGATGATGCTTATAGGTTGAGAGCCAAGGTGTATGGAGAAGAAATCGACATGAAGAAGCATAACTTGATTGTTGATGTGAAAGCGGTTACGATGCATAAGTTTGAGGTGCGTCAAACGTCCGGAGGCTGGCAGGCGACCGTAGTCCTAGATATCTAGTTGAAGCATTAGTTGCAATTAAGCTGTTCACCTTGGGAGGATTTTCTCAACTATTCTTTGAAGACCTGAGCTGTACTGGACCGCCTTCTTGGGCTTAGACCAGATTTCCTCAGGGAGCCCTGCTTCGGCTGCAGCCTTCCTCAGAACAATCTTTCTCTCTCCGCTTTCAGGATCCATTTTGTGTTTTAGTGAGATACGCAAAGCGTATTGCACTAGTGGGAGATATGCATATGGTAGTGCCAAGTCGAGGAAAGGTGAGGCTGCCTTTTCATCTCTCTCGAAGTTACTCTTATGGGCGTAGCGGACATCATCCTGCATTATCTCCGTGACAGACGCTTCACCTTTATTCTTCAAAACCTGCAGGTAACGAGAGTAGCCTCCGAATAACTCATCGGCCAGCTGCCCCAAGAATAGTGATTCAAAAGCCTCTTCAGAAGCAGCTCGAGCAGCTAGATGAATAGCCATACCTATACCCAAATCCATAGGGCTACCTCCTCCGATCAACTTGGAAACCGATGAAAGTATTCTCTTAGCATCGTCTTCCGACACGGAAATCGTGGTATGATCGACATTCAACGCTTCGACAAATTTCTCTGTCTCGATAGAGTCTCTTGAACCTTCAGCAAAGACTGAGAAGATCTTCACTTTGCATCTCTTCGAAAGAAGAAAAGCGATCAAGGCGCTATCGACTCCACCTGAAGATGCTACCGCAATTCTACTCCCACTTACCGCTCTATGCTCCAAAGATTCTGATAGAAGCATTAGTGTATTGGTTGCAGCCTCATTCATGGAAGTCGGAACAGCGAATCTTGGTTTGGGTTGAATTATCTCGATGCGTTTTTCTCCGTTAAGGTCAGCGTAATAGATGTAACCCGGCTGAACAGGAAACGTTGAACTGGGTTCGGATAAGGCATCGATGTTACTTGCGACTCCCAGCCCGTCAGACCTCCGCTCGAAGTAAAGAGGTTTTTGACCCATATGGTCTCTAGCTAAGACCAAGCCGTCTCCGCAAGGAGCTATCAGCGCATAGGAGCCGTCGCAGTCTCCGAGAGACTCAGAGATCGTGCTAAGAACAGTGTTGGCGGAATTTTCTATACGTGGAAGAGCCTTAGACATATACAAGAGACCGTGAATGAAGAATTCTTCTATTGTCGTGGCTTGCCTTAAACAGCCTGCAATTATCAGCGGTGCATCTGGAAGTTCTAGGCTGTCATGGAGTAATCTAGATCTGGTTTTGTTGCTCCAAACATAGTATCCCGCTGGAGCTCTATGGTGCATTGTAGTCAAATAGCGCGCTACCTGTCTTGAAGCATCATTCTTGGAGAGATAGGCTGCTAGACCACTAAACCCCAAAAGGCTCATTCCTGATCCTTTGACAAACGGTGATGTGTTCAGTACAAGATCAAGAGTTCACATGCATTATGTGGCTCAGGCATGGTGTCTACCGACTTCTTTTCTTTTCCAGCAGCTGCTGTTTGATCATCTTTGCCGTCTTCAACCCGATCTTAGGAAGAGCCGCAAGGACTTCAACCTTGGCACCGGAGACCTTTTCTAGACTAATGTAGCCAGCGTTGTAAAGAGACCTCGCCCTTACTCTGCCCACTCCTTGAAGGGTGATCAATGGGATCAACTCCTTCTTGATTCCGTAACGATTCCTCTCCTTAACTTCCCCAATCTCTCTGACCAGAGCATTCTTCCCAACGAGCTTCGCGATCTCTCCAAGGGAGTACAGTAGCCAGTCTCCGTTATCTGTAGCTCTATGCAGGTCCCCCGGCTCCACGCCGTAACGGTTCAGCAACCGATCTTCATGCATCTCGTTGATCCATCCGTACATAGCCATCAAAGTTCGAAAATCCTTCAGATTATCCCCGAAGCTCAGACTCCTCTCCTTAGCAATCTGAAGAATGAAGCCATTCCTATGCTCTTCTAGGAAACCAATAGCCTCCTCCCAATCCTGATTCCTCAGATAGAATTTAGGAGTGAAGTCAGGACAAGAAACAACTAGATGGAGGATCCCGATCGTCTTGTCACCACGGTCGTCGACCCGTCTCAAAGCATCTCTGAAGAGTACGCCTGTAGCCGGGTCAATGTATAGCATGGAGACCCTCCTGCCAAACTCGGTAGCAACAAAACGGGAACCCCTTGCCCCCACCAAATCTTCCTCCAAAAGAAAGTCCAGTCCCCGGGAAACCCTAGACTCTACTGTCTCCTTCTGATACTGGATTGCGAAAAGAGTCTTGGAGAACAGGTTGTTAAGATCCTGCCTCGACATGCCTGGATAGGTTGCAATAGCTGCCAGAATGTGTGTTCTAAGGGCAGAGATGTTTGAAAGCTGGGAACGCAGAGGCTCAGGCTCTCCTTTCACATACTGTTCGATAATGTCTTCAGGCTGCATAGAGGGAGGAGTAATTATGACAACTTCTCCTACACTGTCAAACTTTGGTCTGCCTGCTCTCCCAGCCAATTGCTTATAATCCAAAACACTCAGCAGAGTTTGCCCGCCGTACTCCATATCATATCTCATCAAGCTGCTCACCACGACCCGTCGAGCAGGCAGGTTAACCCCGGCAGCCAGTGTCGGAGTCGCGCAAAGAATCTTGATGATCCCTTTCCGGAATCCGTCTTCAACAATTTTCCGGTGCTCTGGGCTTAAACCGGCGTGGTGAAAAGCAGCGCCCCCAGCTACAGCCTTAGAGAGGAGCCTGCTCAGCTCAGTCTCCTCACCTTCCGCGATAATCTCGTCTGACATGTCTCTAGCGCCAAGTTTCTCTTCTTGCGGCAACAGTTTCGCCACTACCTCCGATGCCTTTGTAGCTAGGCTCACTGCTCTCCTCCTTGTTTCCGTGAAAATCAGGCTCTGGCCGCCGCTCTTCAGCGAATCAATAGCAGTGTCGATAGGGGGGCCTCGACCAGAGGGCTCCACCAACCTGCTGGAGCCATCAGCAAACATGACGCGGTTATAGTGGTAGACCCCCTCCACAAGTTTAACTGGCCTCCACTTTACGTCTACAAGCTTGGCGCCCAGCCAATCGGCTATAACTGCGGCGTTGTTCACAGTGGCGCTCAAAGCCAAGAGCTGGGCTTCTGGAGCGAAAGCCAGTATGTTGGTGAGAATAGTTTCAAGCGTTGGGCCTCGATGCCCGTCACCCACGAGATGAACTTCATCAGCAACAAATAGTTTCACTTGTTCCAGCCATGATACATTATGCCTGAGGATTGAGTCGAACCGTTCGTTGGTAAGGATGATTACGTCTCCGGCTCCCAGCGATTCACCGGAGGAATCGTAATCACCTGTCGAAATCACCACTTTGACATTATTCCCATCAGGTTTCTTGAGTTGTTGAAGAGCCTTGAATTCCTCGTATTTTTCGCTGGCAAGAGCTCTAAGCGGAGTTAGGT
>JACQRY010000083.1 GCA_016206275.1 Nitrososphaerota archaeon | reverse complement strand
CTGGCGTCAAGCAGAATCTTCAGATCAGGTGTTTCAACCATCACAGCCATGGATCTGACTCCGAGGGATTCTGCGGCGAGTGGTGTGAAGTGGATAGCCAATTCTTGCCTGCATCTTCTTGAAGCGCGGATATAAGTTGGAGATTGGAGGGTGTTGCAAAGCTTTTTTTAGAAGCCGTTAGCCTTCGGATTTTCATACGCATGAGGCGAGCAATGTTTGACTAGGGTTAGGATCCATCGTGTTACCAGCATAAATGATCCTGAGACTGGTAGACCTGGGAAGCAAGTCGAGCTGGTAGAGGTTCGACCGAAAGGGTTTCAACCTGTTTTCCCTGGTGTTGGTGAAGACGAGGCTAAGCTGGTGAAGAACATTGTCAGCCAGTTTCAGTCAATGGGTATCTTTCCTCAGATAAGGGAGATGTCGGTGCCTAAGATAACTCTCTTTCTCACTGAGGAGGAGTATGACATGCTGGGCATAAGGTTTGAAGTTAATGATGTACACGATTTAATTATGAAGGATGGAAGCTTAACCCTCAAGAAGGTCTCTGAAGGCATCTGAGATAGGGCACTCAGATCTTTCTACCTGGCGTGGACTTTAATATCAAGCCGACGTTTTAGCGGAGACTGTAGACATTGGTTTCAGCACGGCAGAAAGAATCTGTTAACAAAAAGAAGGTTGTAGCTGTTCTAGGTGCAGGAAAGATGGGTGAAGCATTGGCTAGAGGAATACTTCGTACAGACCTAGCGTCACAGGTGCTTGCCACAGACATCCTCAAATCAAGACTGGAAGTTATGAAAAAAATCGGCGTGAAAACCATGGAAACCAACTATGAGGCAGCGAAAGCATCTGACATAGTCATACTTTCAGTTAAACCAAAGGACATGTCCAAAGTCTTGAGTGAAATCTCTAGTATAGTAGGGAACAGGCGGCTCGTCATATCTATTGCTGCTGGCGTGCCCCTGCAATTCATCGAGCAGCATCTAAAGAAAGCAAGGGTGGTCAGGGTTATGCCAAATATAGCTGCCACGGTTCAAGAAGCAATAACAGCTCTTGCTCCAGGAGTAAACGCCTCTTCCGAAGATTTGGAAGCAGCCAAGAATCTATTCTCTTCAGTGGGACGATGCATAGTAGTGGATGAGAAGCTTATGGATGCAATAACGGCTCTAAGCGGAAGCGGCCCCGGCTACGTCTTCGCCATAATTGAAGCTCTTGCGGATGGTGGAGTTAAGACCGGGTTGCCCTATGACATTGCTCTTCAACTTACTTCCCAGACTGTTCTGGGAGCTGCAAAGATGGTTCTGGAAACAGGAAAGCATCCTGCTGAGCTTAGAAGCATGGTCGCTACACCGGCGGGCACGACAATAGAAGGCTTGGCGATCATAGAGGAATCAGGATTCAGAGGAACATTGATCAGGGCTGTCGAAGCAGCTACGCGCAGAGGAAGAGAGATCTCTGAAAGCCTATTCCAATAGATTGATGGAAATAAAAAGGGGTGGAGAAGAGGCGGTTATCCTCTTCTCTCTTTTCTTGCCGGTTTACTCTAAGACGTAGACTACCGACACGCTGGCGGATACTGTGACTGTTCCGGGAACGACTTCGGTGGCGGCCTTAAGTTCATCCAGTGAGCCTCTGATGACTGGTGCGTACGGCTCTATGAAGCCTGCCTCTGAGATGCTTTGTACGCCAGTGATTCTAACTCCAAGGCTCTGAGCCATCAGGTCTGCCTTGGACTTGGCAGAGGTGATTGCAGCCTTCAACGCATCGTCCTTCAGTCTGTTACGGGTCTCGTTGGAGACTGTGAACTCTACATGCTCTATCTGGTTGACGCCCTGTGCAACTATGATGTCGATGATCTTGCCTGATTCTTCGCCTAGGGCTGCGACGTTCTCTGGGACTACTGTCACTATGAGGCTGTGACGGGCTTCGTAGCCGACTATGATTGGTTTACTCCTGTCTGGGTACTCGTAGACTGGGCTTATGTTGTAGGAAGACGTTTCCAGCCTGTCCCTCGTTATCCCCGCGTCTGTCAGAGCTGCTGAGAGTTTTTGGAATATCTCCGCGTTTAGTGAGGACGCCTCTTCAGCTGTTGCGCCTCTGGTTACGATGGTGACGAATATTCTTGTTCGATCAGGGATGGTTTTGACTTCCCCTATTCCTGTCACGGTGATCCGTTTGACTTCGTTCGCCGTCCCCGGGCTTGTGTTAGCGTTACTAGTGAATCCCGAGTAAGCCATGCCTGTTGCTGCTGCGAGAATCACCAGTAGACCTACAGTTACCGATGGAAGCAATCTGCTGTTTGCGCTCAACTTTACTCCCTACCTGCCTATTGGAGGTTGGATTGTATAATACTTGGCTCCAGAACAGGGTGTTCTAGGATTTGGACAGATGGAGATGTGTTAGGGGCGGAGCTTCTTTGCCAGCCCATAGGCAGCTATGCCTATTGCAAAAGATGTGGCGAAGAGCAGCAAGGGTTGGGTTGGATCGGGCGGGGTGGATGCAATAGTCTGCGGGGCTTCATCCTGTTCCACGGCACCCTGTTGCTGAGTTTCATTCACCTGAGCCTGTGACAGTTCCGCGGCTTCTTCCTTCACCGATCGAGCTACTTGGGCTGCAGGTGCTGGTGTTTTCTGAGATGTACCCACTAGATCTTCCACTGTAGCATCCATGGCATTTGTTTCAGCTGTGTCTCTTTCGGCTAGCCCTTGCCTGGTAAACTGATTTGGTTGACTAGACTGAAGGTCGAGTAGAGAAGCGTTCTGAGCCGGTAGCTCGACGGTTGCGAATAGAATAGGAGCCGCTAGGGCGATTGCGAGAACCGCGCTTAGCAACACTTGGACCTTAACATGCATCTGCCCCCACTCCCACATGAAACTCTGCGCATTCTAGGTCTATAAGACTAGGGTTTAGAACAGCCCTATCAATCCTTGGAATGGTTGTCAAAACGGCCGCTTCCTCCAGGATCTTAACGCCTCATACCAGAAGGCCCCAGAGCTGGCGATACCAAGGATCATGGTGAACACATTCGCCGAAGACCCCAAGAGAAGTAGATATCCTGCCGTCAGTGAGGTGAAGAAGGTTGCGTAGAAAGAATAGCGAGGAAGAACGAAGCGCCCGATTCTAGCGAAGGCTTGAAGAACAGAAACTTCGACATTCTTGAGAGGAATGTAGCGGCCGTGTACGTCCTTCCCGGCTAATCCTGATTCAACAAGTTTGTCAAGATGGTGAAAAGCCACACTTGGGCTTGATAAGCCTAGGCCCCTCTGAACTTCTCTGACACCCAGAGGCTCGTTGCTAGTGAGTAGCAGCCAGTAGATTCGGAGTCTCTGCTTGTTTGTGAAGGCGTCGAAGACCTGGTCGGCTCGTTCCTGTGGCTTTTTTTGTGGCTCAACAGTTTCGTCAGGTGTCGGAACCATAATCTGGGCATCGGAACAAATGCATTTAACGGTTGTATCTTACGCCTTGGCGAAGACCAGTGTAATAGGGAGATGCTTGTGTGTCTTTGTCTTTTTTCGCATTATTGTTAGAATAATCCCGCTTCTTTAGGAAGACTGATTGGCCGAACTTCAGCTCGCCTTTATTGAGATTTTCTTGGCGCCTTCCCATAAAACGCGTTTGCCAATTTCGGCCAACTTATCTAATTTACCAGTTATGCTCGCGAAATGATTACCCGGCAAGAAACCGGCTCGGCTGGCGAAGGCACAATGTCCGTACGGTATGAGGATCTCCTTCTCACTGACTAATCTTGGGTAGAAGAGCAGCTCTCCTCGTGACGGATAGACTGTGTGATTCTCAAAATCAACGTCGATCTTCAGATCGGGTAATGGTAACCAGATTGCCTCACCACTCCATCTGGCATGAATCACATGGCCTGTTAAAGGTAGAACCTGTAATAGGGCTGTGCACGTCTTAGGGCAGGCATCCTGATGCAGTTTCGCAAGGAACTCCTCTTTGTCGATGATTATTCTAATGTTCATTTGCTCTCAAGTAGTCCCGTGATGTGATATTAAGTCATCGTGAAGAACAGGTACTGCAATAATCATTTTGGATGAATTCGAGGATGTTATTCGGGTGACGCAAGATATCTGAGAAGAGAACCGTAGCGTGGATGAAAGTGCGGTCGCCGGGATTCGAACCCGGGTCATCAGCTTGGGAAGCTTACACGGCGTAGCCTTGGTGTCCTAGACCAGGCTGGACGACGACCGCACCGCATCTTCCGCCAATAGGAAAGAGAGTTAAATCGCTATCTGTGAGTTGTTTTTGCAACTTCCGTAGACATGGATGACAGGGAAGATAGGGGGGACAAAAAGAGAGACATCTATCCCAATATATGCTGCCCGACCGTCACACAAGAGTTACAAAAATTGCGTTTGCAAACAATTTTAACCCAACCACGCAGGGGTAAGGATAAATGAAGATCAGAGCTGGTGGCAGATTCAATCTGACTGAGCCAGCTCGGAAGATTGCTGAATACGTAGCTCTTGCTGAGGAAAAAGGTCTCAACGGAATCTCTTGGCTTTCCGATTCTCAACTTATCTGGAGAGATGTTTATGCTTCCCTTGTCTTAGCTCTGCAGAGGACTCAGAATATTCACTTGGGACCTGGTGTGACTAATCCAGTGACTAGAGACCCGACCGTAACAGCGGGAGCAATAGCTACTGCGGAAGAACTGGCGCCCGGCAGAGTGGTGCTAGGCATGGGGGTCGGAGACAGCGCGGTCCACACTATCCATAGG
>JACQRY010000082.1 GCA_016206275.1 Nitrososphaerota archaeon | reverse complement strand
TTGAATAATGAAGTATGAATGTGAGAAGAAGGTACTAGAGTTAGCGAGGAGCTAAGAATGACTTGTCATAATGGAGATGGTCGCTCCTTGTACACAATCAACTCAGAATGCTACCAGATCCATTTGCTCAAACTAATGACGGAAGACTTGGTTAACAGTAGTCAAGAAATAGAGAGATGCCCTCTCTCCGAGGGCTCTATGCTTTCTTTCTTCTTGACATCATAACGCCAGCTATTACTACGAGTACCACACCAACGCCTATTATGGCATAGGATACCGGGCTGACTGTCTCGACTGTTACTGTCTTTGTAACTTCCTTGGTAACCTCCTTTATGACTTCCTTTGGAACCTGTACCTCTTTGACAACTTCCTTTATGACAGGTTCTATTGGTTTGTCCGGCAAGCCAAAGGCCATTATAGCTCCAGGCACATTAGCTCCTACCACCGACCCTATTCCTCCTCCGAACGCCTGGAACATCATCATTTTTCCTTTTGCATCTGCTCCGAAGATAGGTGGCTGTGGAAGAGGAACTCCGAACCTCTTCTGCGATACTAACTTGCCAGTCTGTGCGTCAAGAGCGTAGAGGTTGCCATTAACCAATGATGCATAAATCAGCCCCCCTGTCGCAACCAAACCTCCTCTGTAGCCGGAGCCATCGCTGAAGAACGACCATTTCGGCTGACCCGTAGCCGCATCGAGGGCGTAGATGGTAGTGTTGGAGGCTCTTGTTTCAGGTGCTGGAACAGCGGTTCTTCCGGCTGAACTCAGCTGTGTCGGTTCTACAGGAGCCGCTTTGAGGTAGTTCCAGAAGTTGTAAGTGGCAACATAGATATTTCCATAGGCTAACGAGACATCAGATTCTATCGAGCCTGCTGAAGGTGGATTCTGCCATGTTGGACCTGTATCGGGAGCATTGAGCCATCCTTTCTTCATCGCAGCTGGATCTCTGGGGTCGAGTAACTGTGAATGTGGAGCCCTCTTAATCGTAGGCGCATCGAACTTCCAGATAAGCTCCCCAGTCGCAGCGTCAAAGGCGTGCATTCTGCCATTCTTGCACCCCTTGTAGACGACCTTCTTTTCTGAACCGCCAATCGTTGCTTTGCCCATTACAGTATTCCAAGCACAGTCCCAGTCCCACAGGTCATGGGCCGTAGTCTGGTGCCACCAGACAAGCTCTCCCGTTGTTGCCTTCAGCGCCACTACTGAATCTGAAAAGACGTTTGGCCCGGGTCTGTATGTAGCATTCCAGTCTGGAGAAGGTTGAGCGGTAGCCGCATATACTATCCCGGTATCCTCATCAACCGCCCACTGTCCCCACGCTGCACCAGCTCCTGCCGCAGACTGGCCGTCTTTGCACGTAACAAAACCTTGATAGTGCCAATCATTAAGCAAAACTTCTCTTGGAAGAGTGCTTGCTCTGATGCCCTGAATCCAGCCCTTGTCAGCAACTCTAAGAGTCCATTCGGGGTCGCTCTTGCATTGCTCTGGCAATACGAAGAATCTCCACAGTAATTCACCTGTATCGATGTTAACTCCGGCTATGAAACCCCTACCCGAATCGACACCCTCCGAGACTACACCTGCAGGAATGACTGCAACTCTATCCTTCTTGTAGAATACAGGACCGTACGATTGAGCTCCTTTGTACCAGCCCACGTTTCCAGGCACGTTAGCGCAAAGATTCTCAACTTTCCTCAATAGTTTACCAGTATTGATGTCAACGACATGGATGTCGCAGGAGGCTGTAGGTAGCCAGAGTTTGCCCTCAAAGTAGCTTATCCCATGCAGATGACCCGGAAGGGAGGCCCTTATTTTGTAACCTTTTGCTACATCTGCTTTGAAATCGAGCTGCGTATTGTAGACCCAGACCTGCTTTCCGTTCCCCGCGTCCAAGGCGTATATTGCTCCAAAGTTCGTGGGCACTATTACCACTCCGTCTATGACAAACGGAGTCCCTGGTCCTTCACGGAAACCTGCGTAGCCGCCTATCCCTGCAGCTGGAGCCGGAGGGAATGCAAAGATCCACTGCAGTTCAGTGAACTGGATGTTATCTTTGTTGATTTGTGTTTGGGGGCTGAAGTTCGTGGAGAATATATCATAGTTTACATTCTCCCAGTTCTTTCCAGGAACCTGTTGCTGTGCAGATGCACGAGGAATTGTGGGAATAGCCGCAAATACGGTGCTGAAGACGAGTATTGCTATTACAGAAACCG
>JACQRY010000087.1 GCA_016206275.1 Nitrososphaerota archaeon | reverse complement strand
TATGTAATTTAATATATCTTAGAGTAACACTTAAGTGCAAAACAGATCAAAACATATGTGATGCCTAAGGCAATCGTCAAGACAAGAAAGATTGGCGGTTCTATCGTAGTAAGGATACCTAAAGACTTGGTTGAACAGGAAGACATTAGGGAAGGCGAGATAGTTGAACTGGAAGTTAGGAAGGCGAGGAAAGACTGGTTCGGAGCGTTTCCAAAGCTGAAGCCTTTCTCAAGAGAGGAAGAGCTGGATACCCATGACTAGGTTTATAGTGGATTCTTGGGCCTGGATAGAATATCTTAGAGGGAGTAGAGCAGGTCAGAAAGTAAGAGAGAAGATAGAACATCAAGAAGAGCTCTTGACGCATATCGTAACCATAGCTGAAATAATGTCTAAACTGAAAAGAGAAAGCTTGGACACTGAAGGCGCGTGGAAAGCAATAACAGCATCATCCAAGCTCATCACAATAGATGCAAATGACGCTAAGAATACTGGGCTACTGCACGCCTACATTAAGAGAAAAAACGCCAATTTCAGTCTCGCCGATGCTTTTGTTCTTCACGCAGCTAAGAAACTTAATGGGAAAGTGTTGACTGGAGATCCTGATTTCAAAGGCATAAATGAAGCCATATTGCTAAGATAAAGTCGTCAGGCTTAAGTACGCATCAAGCTATTCAAGCAGCATGTCTTCGGGCAGCAAAGAGCCTGAGCTTGCAAGAACTTTGAAGCGGATAACATGGCAATCCGAGAACTGTCTCGCATGTGTCTGGTTCAAACCCAACGATCCGCTGAACGCGGACCTCTTTGAAAGAGGCCAATGCATTCATTCGAAGCTGAAGCCGTACGGCTTAATAGTTTCAGGCCGCGACTGGTGCAACCTCTTCACTGAAGTTAAGCAGAAGCAGATCGATCTTATACAGGAAAGAGCGTTAAGACATGAGGAATCGGAAAAGAAATAGGCTTCGCGGATTCAGAATTCCATAACGGTCTCCTAACGTTTGAATTCATGTTCGGATTCCAAGCCCCATCCCCCATTCATATACCCCTCGAACCGGTTTCATACCGGCGCAAACCTCTAAGAAGTATTAGACCTCATGTTTGAAAAGGGTTCCAACCACGCGCAACAGCAATCTGACAAACTCTACCGATATAGTGTAATTGTAACATGAATACGCTATGCCTATTTCTTCTTAGGCACTTCTACAGGCAGATCCAGCTTGTTTCCCCATTCACCCCAAGAACCCACGTAGTTACGCACATTAGTATAACCTGCAAGCAGCAGAGCTAGGTAGGCGTGGGCAGCCCTATACCCACCCTGACAATAAGTCACAATCTCATCACTCTTATCCAAGCCAGCTTCACGGAAAAGAGTCTCCAATTCCTCAGGATCCTTCAAGGTTCCATCACTCCTAAGATTCCTCTCCCAATTTACATTTACAGCACCCGGTATGCATCCTCCTCGAGCAGCCCTAACCTTAACCCAGAAATACTCTTCCGGTGAACGAGTTTCAAGTAACCTTCTTCCACGCTTATTCAAGATCGATGCAACATGATGTGATCCAGCAACCAGATTCATCTGTAGATCAGCCTTAAACTTCGACGGAGAGGGAGCCACCGACACCGAATCAACAGGCAGCTTCATCTTTCTCCAGCGTCGAAGTCCTCCATCCAAGAGCATAGCTTTTCGATGACCCAGCCAGTGAAGAAGCCAGACGCCTTTAGCAGCACTAGAACCAGAAACATCCTCATAGAACACAACTTTCCTATCAGTAGAAACCCCCGCATAAGAAAAGATGATCTCCATATGCCTGGCAAAAGCCTTCAAACCAGAAGGAGAAGTGTCCACCCAGTGATAGGAAAACAAGTCAACGTTCACCGCTCCGGGAATATGGTCTTTCCTGTACTCAGCAGAGGATCTGGCATCTATGAACAATGCTGACTTACCGCCGGGGAGCTTAGCCGCTTCCTCGCAGGCAATAAGGATCCTTGGCAACCCCGTATCCACCATATCTGAAAACCACGGGTAAGCTGCTCTTAAACTGTCCTGAACATCCTCAAAACGCGCATACAAACCGTTATTTATAGCAGCCAGCAAGATGTTCTAAGCTTGTTCCACCGGCGTGGATCGGTAAACCGACTCCAAAACACCCACTTCAGAACCGAGTTTCTTGTAACATGCGCATTGCTATCAATGTTCCTGCCGGTCTTGCCGGTTCAAGGCTTAGACAACCCTCATGTCGTGCTCAGGGCGCCATCCACCCTTAATTCCAACCTACCAGTGGACGAATACCCTAAGATCGACAGCAAACTCCTAGCCATGTCTAAGAGTTCACCAGACGAAATGATACAAGCTATTCTAGAGCTGACGGAAGCTGACCCAGAGTACATAGAAGCCTTAGAAACTAATGGACTCATCATACAGAGTACCCATAACGACCTCGTACAAGCTTTGGTTAACCGCGAGCAGATTACCAGTTTACAAGAATCAAGTCTGGTGCGAAGCGTGAGTCTCCCACAGCGACCTCTCCACCTGGTCACAAGCCAAGGAGTCAACGTGATTCAAGCAAACTTGGCGGCGCAAAACGGTCTATCAGGAAAGGGAGTGAAGGTAGCTGTGATAGACATTGGCTTTGATACGGCGAATTCTGAGATAGCAGGGAATATCAAGGAAGCCAGATCCTTCAGGGCTGACGGAAGCATCACAGGAGGCGATCCTAATCACGGGACAGCTGTAGCTGAAATAATAGTAGATGTCGCTCCAGAAGCAGAGCTCTACTTATACAACTTTGGCACCTTGGTGGAGTTCCTGAATGTTCTCGACTACGCTGCTGACAGAGGCGTAAAAGTGTTGTCAGCCTCCATCGGCTGGGTCAATGCCGGTCCATACGATGGGACAAGCAGAGTGTCTAAGGCAATTGATACACTTAAAGAGAAAGGTGTGCTACCGGTGGTGTCTGCTGGTAACAGCGCTAGACGGCACTGGTCAGGCATCTTCATTGATACAGATAGTGATAGTTGGCATGAGTTCAACGGTCTTGACGAGACGAATGGAATATCTCTTGACGCGGGAGACAAAATATCCATTTTTCTAAGCTGGGACGACTGGCCTGAGTCGTGTCAAGACTATGACCTGTACCTGTACGATGATCGCCGGGATCAAGCTTTAGCGTTGTCGGAACGAAGGCAGAGTTGCACACGGTCACCTACAGAAGAAATTGAGTTTACAGTACCCAGCGGAGGCACCTATCATATCGCGATCTGGAAGTATGCCGCCACTGAACAGGTTAAATTTGATCTATTCGTTTTTGATGTTGCTCAGCTCGAATACTATGTGGAAGCTGGCAGTATCGGTAACATGGCTGATGCTGGAGGAGCCTTCACAGTTGGAGCAGTCGACTGGAGAAATGATGCTTTAGAGAGCTATAGCTCTCGCGGTCCGACGGCGGACGGCAGGGTGAAGCCTGATGTTGTGGCACCTACCTGCGTAGCGACCTTGACCTATGGTTCTAGGGAATTTTGCGGAACTTCGGCATCAGCACCCCACGTGGCAGGAGCGGCGGCAATCATATT
>JACQRY010000085.1 GCA_016206275.1 Nitrososphaerota archaeon | reverse complement strand
CACCAACAGCTTACCAAACAATAGCGGACGCACCGCAAGAATAGGCTTATCTAGAGTCCACACGCTGAACCATGTGTTTGAAGGAGCATAATCTGCAAAACAAAGAGGTCCGAGTCATCCTAGATATCTTGGCTCAGACCTGGCCGCCTCAAGCCATACCACCTAAAATCAAACAGATCCGCGTCATCGAAGTAGAATCAAAGGGTGATATCTTGATCTTGGACGGTATTGCAGCGGTAAGACCGGTAAAATCCACACAAATAGTTCCACTACTGAAAGAAAACATTCTATCCTTCTTCCCCAGCATCACAGTGGACCCTGGGGCAATCAGATTCGTCTGCAACGGCGCCGACGTAATGAGGCCAGGCGTATTAGAGATGAGCAATTTCAAGCAAGAAAACATTGTAGCTGTCAAGGAGCAGAAATATGGCAAGTTTATCGCAATAGGTATTGCGGTTGCCGACAGCGATGCTCTACAAACCGCTTCCTCGGGCCCAGTTGTCAAGAACATTCACTACGTTGGAGACAGGTTCTGGGAAGTCTTCAAAGGTCATGGTGCAATTGTGTGAGCTTAGCTCAAATTTCTCTTAGCTGGTAGGTTAATAAGCCACATCTAACCGTAGGAAGAGAGGCCTTTGACCCAGGAAGCTGTTGAACGCCGACAGAACGGGGACACCGAGGGACAGATCTACCTAAAGGCCCTACCCCTCAGAGGCGTAGAAGACATCGAAAAAATCAAGGACGACGTCTCCAAGAACACCATAGTAATCGTACGAGTAACTCCACTTGCCGAGCGGAACGTAGAGGAGCTGAGAAAAGCCGTGGAAGAACTCTACCGCCACGTGGAGAAGAAAGGAGGAGACATAGCTCGCCTCGGCGAAGAGCGAATAGTGGTAACGCCTCCAGCAGTAAAGATCTGGAGAGGCCTTTACTAAACCAGTCCCGAGCTAAGCCAAGTTTTCTTGCAAGGAAACCGCTAACGCAGCCGAATGGCTTCCATAACATCAGGACCACTAGCAGGAAGCCTGAACATTCTGGAAACGGCGTTAGTCACATTTTCCACCTTCCTCCGCTCGCCATGATTAATGATCACATGCTTCAGCTTAGGTCTCAGCCTCGCCACAAACCGTATCAGCTGATTATAGTCACTGTGACCGCTAAACCCCTCGATCTTCTCGACCGCACACTTCATGTCAGCGATCTTGATCTTGCCGCCATCTTGAGGAAGATTTATCTGCCTTGCTCCATCAAGAACTCTCCTACCTAATGTTCCAGAGATCTGGTATGAGACGAAGAGAATCTTATTCTTCTCCGATGGAGCCACATTCTCCAAATACTCCATCACAGGACCCCCCTCGAGCATACCCGAAGTAGCCATAATGATAGCAGGACCCTCCCTCAAAGCTTCCTCCCTGTTACTCGCATGCTCAATATTAGTGAAATACTCTGACCTGAATGGATTCTCATCAGTATCCAAGATCTGTGACCTGAGCTCTCTTTCAAGATACTCAGGGTAGGACATATGGATCGCAGTAGCCTCTGAAATCATACCCTCAAGAAAGATCGGGCACTCAACAAGAGATCGATTCTTCATATACTGGTTAAGAACCAACATAATCTCCTGCGACCTTCCCACCGCCGGCGAAGGAATCAGAACCTTACCTCCCTCGCTCAAAGTCTTGTTAACAGTGTTCACTAGATTCATCTCAACCTCGTCTCTATTAGGCATAATATCCTCCTTCGCCCCGTAGGTACTTTCCATGATCAGGGTCTCAGCCCTAGGGAAATTCGCCGTGGCAGGGTCTAGCAACATAGTAGGAGCGTACTTGAAGTCGCCAGTGTAGATGATGTTGTGAGCACCATCTCCGATGTGTAGATGGAGGATAGATGAGCCTAAAATATGGCCAGCATTGTTCAAGACCAATTTAACGTCAGGTGAAACGTCAGTGACAAGCCCATAGGGCAGAGTTATGGTGTGTTTGATGGCTTCCCGCACATCCTTCATGTCGTAAAGCATATTGCCTCCCCCAATCGAAGCGATCTTAACAAAGTCTTGTTGAAGCAGGGTCATAAGAGGTAGAGTGGGCTCAGTGGCGTAAATAGGGCCATCATACCCATACTTGTATAAGGCAGGGAGAAACGCGTGGTGATCCATATGCGCATGGCTAACAATAGCCGCATCCAGATCGTCGAAATCTAGGTCAGCCCAGTCAAGTCTGGGATACGCATCCCAAGAATATTTTTGGCCAGGATGTATTCCGCAGTCCATCAGGATCTTGCTTTCAGGAGTTGTCACCAAAACGGCAGAGCGGCCGACCTCGTTGAAAGCACCTAACGTATGAATCGTAATCTCAGGGTCAGAAGACAGTTTCCCCCTGAATATCCTATCTCCAGCTTCCCGAAGGAAGCGTTCCCTATCATCGGCTCCAGTCTTGAAAGTATGGTAAATGGTTTGAAGCGTATTTGACGCAATAGGGGAAGCTTTACGCACTTTAATCCTCCACCCAGTCTTCTCTACCAGATCGGCGGTACTGCTATCTTTGTCAGGACCGAGAAGCTGAGGTTTTCTTATCTCGACGATGGCTTCCCCCAAAGCATCGTCGAAGAACATTTGTTGAAGACCCGCTTCAGCGGAAACAGCGTTGCTTATGATCTCTCTAGCTTCTTCTTCGGTTCTCCTAATCGACTTATCCGTCCTGACCACAACCCTCTTCTTAACGAGGTTGACAATATCGGAGATAACATAGTTGTTCTGGTAAAGAAACTTCGGCTTCTTCGTGTATAATGCGATGCGCGGTCCTTCATACTCTACTCTAGTGATCTCTGCTTCAGCGGGCAGATTCTGCAATATGGTAGCCATTACACTGCTTGGCTGCCCTTGATGTTTCTCCGTCAAATCATGTTCTACCGAAAAACGGGGCTAGGATCCTTGCTTTCTCTTCCTGCGTCAGCTCTCTGAATCCGTCCTTATTGATCACGGCCGCATCTATGCTGTCGCCTGTACCTGTGTTTCGCTTTATGGCTGCGGCAACGGCTCTCATAGCTATCTTTACGCCCTGTTCGACTGAGATACCTTCCTTATACTCCGTCTCTAGGATGCCGTATGCAACCGGGGAGCCGCTTCCCGTAGAGAAATACTTCTCCTCGGTGAGGGATCCGAAGAGGTCGATGTTATACACATTTGCACCCGAATCATCATAGCCAGCCACAATTACGTCAGCAATATACGGGTACAACCTCGCTGAGAAGAACACGGTCGCGGCGAGCCTAGCCACGGACTTGACCGGGATGCCGATACCATGCTCAAGCTTATAGATCTTGGCGTAGTACCTTAAGGTGTCAACAACGTTCTGCGCGTCGGCAACTCCGCCTGCGATCGTCATAGCTAAATGGTCATCTACTTTCTGTATCTTCTTTACATTCTTGTGGGCTATGAAGAAAGTTCCTGCGACAGCCCTTGTATCTGTGGCAAGCACAGCTCCGTCTGAGCACAGTAGTCCCACTGTGGTTGTCCCATGCACAATACTGGATTCAGGTGTACGAAAACTAGACAATTCTTCTCAACTTCAGGCTTCTTCAGCCGACGTCGGGAGTCGGCGGGCTAAACCTGACAGAGAACGCCTGTTGCTGGCTCCCTTAAGAATCTTTCTACAGTTTTCAGTGGTAGACACGTAAGTAGATGTAGATAGGGTTTATGTAACCTTGCTTCCCAGGGCCATGTCTCTATCAGGCTTGACAAGAGACACATTGCTGTCGTCAACCGCTGCCAGTAGCATAACCTCAGAATCTAATCCGAACATCTTCTTGGGCTGCAAGTTGGTGACAACAACGACCTGCTTCGAAATCAAGTCTTCTGGCTTGTAGTTGCCTCCCAGGCCTGCCACCGACTGACTTATTGTTCCACCAATGTCAATCTTCAGTTTCACAAGTTTTTTGGCGCCAGGGACAGTTTCAGCCTGAATGATCCTACCGACTCGAAAGTCTATCTTAGCAAAGTCTTCGAAAGGGTATTTGCCTGACAATCGGTCTCAGCCTTGCCGCCGCATCTCTTCTATTCTCCTAATAATGTCTTCCTTAGAAATCTTGCTGAAAAGCGGCTTGAATCTACTTACCCTTATGGGGAACTTTAACCCAGACGCACCGTCAGCCCACTTCACGTTTTCTACAGGCGAATCATCGACAAAGCTCCACGCCTTCGCAGCGCTCTTCGGAATGACCGGATAGAGCTCTACCGCAAGAGCTTTGACTATCCGAAGAGACGTGTACAGAGATTCAGTAACTGCTTGCAAACTGCTCTCGTAGGTTTTCCACGGCTCCGTCAAGTTCAGATATCTGTTCCCTTCCTCTGCCTGCTCCAAGGTTAATCTGACCGCTCTCTGAAGCTTGATGGACTCGTAGTTTGAGGCAATCTCCATGTGCCTCTTCTCCATGGAGCTAAGGATCTCTTTGGCTTGAGAACCAAGAACCGGTTTCTCCTTTATAACTCCGCCCAAGAAGCGTTGAGTAGCGGAAAGGGTTCTATGAATGAAATTGCCGATCTTGTCGTTAAGCTCCACATTAACCTTTTCTTCAAGAAGATCGTAAGAGAAGTTTACATCCCCTGTCTCAGGTCTCAATGACAGGAGGGTGTAACGCCAATAGTCCTCATGCAGTAACTCCAGTGCCTCATCTATCCAGATCCCTATTCCCCTGCTCTTAGAAAACTTCTTGCCTTCGAACTGGAGGAACTCGGTGGAGCTGATAACACCTGGCAACACATACCCTTCTCCTGAAGCAAGTAGGAGACCTGTGAAAATTATGGTGTGAAAAGGGATGTTGTCCTTGCCTATGAAGAAAGCTGTTTCCGTCGAATCATTCAGCCAAAACTCCTTCCACCTCTCCATTTCATTCCTTGAAGCGAAGTGTTCGATAGTCGCGGACACGTATCCAAGCACAGCTTCCATCCAGACGTAGATCGTCTTGTCTTCAGCTCCGGGGAAGGGCGCGGGTATGCCCCACGAGGTATCCCTCGTAAGCGATCGGGGTTTCAACCCCTCCTCGATCCAAGATAAACTGAATCGCAACGCGTTTTCAGAAAGCCTGTTATTGTTTTCAACGTATTTTCTGAGCGGGTCTGAAAGCTTCGGCAAATCGAAGTACCATTGCTTTACTGATCGTATCTCAGTAGGGCCGTTGCATATGGCGCATCTAGCATTGATTAACTTAACAGCGTCTAACGGTTTGCCGCAGGTGTCACATTGGTCTCCTCTTGCACCTTGAGCGCCGCAGTTGGGGCAGGTGCCTTCCACGAATCGGTCGGGGAGGAATCGGTTGTCTCGAGGACAGTAGTGGATCTTCTCTTCTTCTTGAAAGACCAAGCCCTTCGCATATATTTTCATGTAGTGTTCTTGGGTGAACTTGATGTGTATGGGGCTCTCGGTGCGGGTGTAATTGTCGTAAGAAATGTTCCATTGTTTGAAGAGGTCTGCGATCTTCCTGTGGTTCGCGTCAGCATATTCTTTGACTCTTACCCCTCTTTTGACAGCCTCTATCTCTACGGGTGTGCCATGCTCGTCGGAGCCGGATACGAAGATCACGGAATGGTTGTTCATGCGTAAGTATCTGGCGAACATGTCTGCTGATAGAACGGAGCCGATGAGGTTACCTAGGTGGGGTACGTTGGATGAGTAGGGCCATGCTGATGTTACGATCCACTTAGCCACTTCTATTCATCGCTTATTGGGAGTCTTCCTTTATGAGTTATGGTGATCTTTATAGCTAGATCAGATAGGATTGAGCGTAGCGTATCTGTTCTTCAGTAGGAATGTCTATTTCTATTCCCAGTGCTTCCAGAGCGTTGCGGGCTACTTGCCTGTCAATGTCTTCAGGTACGTTGTGAATCTTCTTTTGCATCTTGCCGTGGTTTTT
>JACQRY010000096.1 GCA_016206275.1 Nitrososphaerota archaeon | reverse complement strand
TGGTATAACCGATCACACCATGCTCTTGCGGCGTCAAAGCAGAATTGACAGTCGTCAGAGCTGTGCTGGTCGTAGAGGGGAAGGTACATGTGATGGGGAAGAGGGTCCCGGAATCGGCAAGATGCATGAAAGGTGACTTTCGTCTCTCTGCATCACTGAGGAGAAGGTTGTAACCCAAGCCGTCCAGCAACATCAAAACTACTGTTTCGGTGCCTTCGAATACGTCTGTTACAAGTCCGTCCCTAACAGGTTTGCGACCCCTAATATTCGCTCCGAAATGATTGAGTATTGAAATCGGAATGTTGGCAAGAGAAAGACCGTCGTAAAAAGGTGTCACAAAGGAATCTAGTTTCGATTTGTCCAACAGCTCCTGCTCAATCTTTCGAGCATCAGGAGGGGCCTTACTTGACAGGGTTTCACCTAACCTCGTGCTATTTATGAGCGAAGATAGCAAGGTTTGGAGCATCGATCCTGCAGAAGCCGAAACGGGGGAACTGAACTATTTCCCCGGGCTTCAATGTCGCAGCCTCTTTTTCCGCCAAGCCTTGAATTTCCATCATGCTTTCTCTGTTAAAGGATTCTCCGACATATAGGGGACCCGGTACCCGAACCCTGAAGCCTGTATTCTCCTCTGTAACCCATTGGAGCTTGAGCATCTCCCTGACCAACTCCCTCCCCGTATAGGACAGCGAGACCTTCTTACCACTCTTAGCTTCAACCTTGACGTTATACAAGTCTATGAGCCTAAACACATCTCCAACCCTCACCCTCGCAACATCATCGCCAGCCAAATAGAAGACCCCGTTTGACGCCATCTCCCTCTCTCCCAGATCCTTATCAGGGTGGAAACGGATCTTCACTGTCAAGCTAGGGGCATCAGCAACTTTAACCCTCACGGGATTAGGTACGAAGAAATATCTCTTCGCAACTGGATCCAGAATCTTCCGATTAACCGCATAAATCAGATCCCAGTCAAACACATGCTCAGCCTTAGTGTAACCAACCTCCTTGGTAAAGCCCAGCAGAGCCTCAGGAACAACACCCTTCCTCCTAACGCCGGCAATGGTCGGCATCCTCGGATCATCCCATCCTTCCACCAACCCTTCCTGCACCAATGGACGTAGAAGCCTCTTCGAAAGAGGAGTCCCCTCAAACTTCACCCGCGAAAACTGAATAATCTTAACATCGGGGAATCCCAGAAGCCTACGAAGAATATCCTGCAGATCAACGTGAAACTCCATACTCCTCAAAACATGAGAAACAGTACACAAATAATCTTCCACAACAACAGCCAGATCATAATTAGGCCAGACCCTATACTTTGAACCGTGAATCGGATGAGGATGCTCCACAATCCTAAGCAAAGCAGGATCTCTTAGAGAAGTATCTAGAGAGGACATATCCCCCTTGAACCTTATGGATGCCTCACCCTCCCGTTTCGCCCCTGAAAACATAGCCTCCCAAACCCCTAGGCTCTCCGATGTCGTCGAGCGTCTACATGCACAAGGCACTCCGTCAACCCTATTCTTCTTAACCGTCTCTGGGCTGCAGGTGCATGCATACAGGTAGCCTTGCTCGATGAGCCTGCGGCTGTGCTTGTAAATGACTTCCAAGTCGTCTGACACGTTCTTTTCATGGTTCCATCTTATTCCCAGCCAGCGGTATCCGTCTCTGAAGCTCTCATAGTATTCTTTCACAGCGTTTCGAGGGTTTGTGTCCTCGAACCGAAGCCACAAGGCGCCATCATACATCTGAGTGTAAAGATAGTTGATCAGACCTGCAACGGCGTGGCCAATATGCATGTAACCTGAGGGCTCCGGTGGTAATCTTAGAACCACTTTGCCTTTTTCCGCCTCAGGGAGGGGTGGGAGCTGCTTTACTTCTTCTCTCGGGCTTTCAGCAGTCAGCATGTCTGGATAGTTGCGTTTAAGAGAGTCCAGCTGTTCAGCAGAAGACATCTGATTAACCTCTTCAACAATCCGTTTGATCTGGGGCATCAGAGTCTTAAGCTGGGCTCTGAAGTCGGGCATTTCAGCAGCTATCTTGCCCGCCACAGCGCCAGTATCCGCTTTACCATTATGTTTGTAAGCATTGTGCAGTGTATGCTTCCTAATAGTTTCGAGTGGTTCTGCTG
>JACQRY010000079.1 GCA_016206275.1 Nitrososphaerota archaeon | reverse complement strand
GCTATGGAGTGCTTGAGACTGCTTACATGGAGAAGAATGTTCATCCTGCTGACTTGAAGGCTGCGGTGGCAAGAGAAGTTGACGCCATAATATCTCCTATCAGAAAGCATTTCGAAGGAAAAGCCACCCTTCTAGATGTGTATAGAGATGAATCTTAATGCATTCAACGCCGTTTCCCCAAGACGCAGGATCAATGATCAGAATAGATTCTGAAGTTCTGAAGCGTCATGAGGAGCTGTACATGTTCTCCAAGGTAATCGGCGTCAAAGTTCTGGCTGATCATGACACTGGAAACGCCCTGCACCACCTAAGACAATCATTCACCATAAGGCTTGAAGAGTTGAAAGATCACCCCGTGGTTAGAGCGTTCAGAGACTTTTATTGGAGAATCGGGATTGATCCGACCAAGGTGAGACCTGCTAGCGAAGCTTTGGCGAGGCGCTTTCTCTCCTATGGTGCTTTGCCTAGGATCAACAGTGTTGTAGATGCAGGCAACTTCGCTTCGGTTGAAACCCTGATCCCCATTGGTATCTACGATATGGATCATATACGTGGAGAACCTGTGTTGCGCATGGCGAGGGAAGGAGAGTCGATGGTGGACATTTCTCAGGCAGAGAGAAGACTTGGCAACAACGATATTGTTTTGGCTGATGAAGATGGCCCGCTTCACATCTTTCCTCATAGGGACTCACGCCGCAGCATGGTAACTATGGAGACCAAGCTTGTATTGGTGGTTGGATGTGGTGTTAAAGGTGTGGATTCTTCTTTAGTGTCAAAGGTGGTTGACAGGACGCTGGAGCTCTGCACTCAGTTTGCGCGTTAAGAAATGACTAGTGTAGTCGTTGTCATCCCAACGTACAACGAAAAAGAGAATATTGTAGATCTCATCCCTAAGGTAAGGTCTGTTCTCAGTGATGCTGGATACGAAAATCATGTTCTCATAGTCGACGACTCCAGTCCAGACGGCACTGGAGAAGCAGTACATGAGCTAAGTAGGACTGATTCATCTATCCACTTACTGACAAGAAGCGAGAAAAAGGGATTGGGTTCGGCGTATCTGGATGGCTTCAAATATGCTTTGCAATCTAAGCCAGATATTCTAGTCCAGATGGATGCAGATTTTTCTCATCCCCCCGAATCTCTTCCAACCCTGATTAAAGCTGTACATGATGAGGCGGACGTGGCGATAGGATCAAGGTATGTTGAAGGAGGAGGAACCGAAGGATGGTCAAAATATAGGCAACTTGTCAGTTCTGTTGCTAATGTCTTGGTTCACCTTATCCTCGGATTAAAGACAAAGGATACGACGACGGGGTTCCGCGCCTTGAGGCGAAGCGTTGCCGACGCTTTACAGAATTACCGCCTCAGTTCAAGCGGATACGATTATCAGGTAGAAACCCTATACTTTTATCTCAAACAAGGCTTCAAAGTGAGGGAAGTGCCTTTCACCTATAGACGGAGAATTAGTGGTGAAACAAAGCTATCAGTGGGAGAAATTTTTCATTTCACATGGACTCTGCTCAGGCTCAGATTGAAGGGCTTAAGAAGTTCTGGGCCGTGAGTTGTACGCGTATTTTGGTTTTGACTTTGCATAACGTGTTTACTTTATCAAACGGCCCGAGGCGTCCCGTCCATGGGTTCCATGAGCATGTGTTGGATGCTCCAAAGGTTTGAGTAAGCCTTTCTTCATATTCTCGATTGCTACTCTTACCTCCAATCCTTTCTCTGCCTGATAGACTCTAACACCAGCTTCTTTGGCGATCATAAAAGCCCCAGGCCCCAATCCCGAGCATATCATTGAGTCTGGCTTCAGGGCTAAAGCTTCCTTAACTACGTCTCCCCCAGGATCTAAGTGTTCAAGGAAGCCTGTAAGAGGTATTGTCTTAACGATCGTGTTGGAGTCGGTGTCTATTAAAAGCCAGTGAGAAACCATGTCGAGCATATCCACCTGACCAATTCTACCATTTAGGGAAGCGTCCTTCGCGGCTACTGAGACTAGCAATCCAATCGTATGGGCATAGGTCTAATAGGCTTATATGTTAAGCGATGAATGCTTCACACATTCCCGAATCGAAGGAAATGAACTTTTTTCAAAACAGTTTCCGTCTGGCTTTCGGCGACATAATACAAGTAGATGTTCAAGAATTATAGTCTCAGCTTGTCCTAGCTCGGTAAGCTTGTTCTACCTTTGGATAAAGACCACTTTCAATTCTCCTAACGATATCATTCCTGTTCCTTGTCCCGTATCCTTTCAATGTGACTATTGCGCCGTGCTCGGCTTGGTCCGGAAGCTCTCTAAGATATTGGTCCGTAATCTCGACCAAATGGCGTATGACTGTCTTCCTGTAATCTTCAGCTGCGGGATGTTTGTTCACTAATTCATACTCTGTTCTTTCAACAGCTTGTGCAACAGACGCGAAAAGCCTAGTAAGGACATCATTGTAAGCAGGGACAGACACATCGCAGCTTCTAAGACAATGAGCGCTTTAACTTTTGTCGAAGGATTTGAAGCATGTATCAAGGCTTAAGAGCATGCCTAGAAGAGCGGGGTTGACTTGGCTCGTAGCATCCTAGTTAAGAATGCAACCGTCTTCACCATGGACTCTCAGAAGAGAGTTGTCCAAGACGGTGCTCTCTACGCTGAAGGAGACAAGATCATAAAGATCGGTAAGACGGAGGAGGTAGTCAAGGCAGCTGAATCACCTGAATATGTGATCAACGGCGAACGGAAAGCGCTTTTGCCCGGTCTGGTGGACACTCATACCCATTTGGTTGAGGCAATAATGAGAGGCCTCGTACCCGATAACGTGAACCTCGCGTCGTGGCTCCGTGAAGGGGTTTGGCCGCTTCAAACAGCCGTTGACGCTGACATCATGGAGGCGAGTGCTCAACTCTGTTTGTTAGAGATGCTTAAGACCGGTACGACGAGCTTTCTTGAGGCTCAGCTGCATACACGCTGGGGGATTGATAGAGCCGCTTCGGCCCTAGCCAAGTCAGGCGTCAGAGGCATCATCTCAAAAATGATAATGGACCAACCCACCTACGAAGGAACCAAACATCCCTTCCCTGAAGAAAAAGACGCAGCCATCAAAGAGCTCCGCAGACTGCACCGGGAGTGGAATGGAAAAGCCGATGGGAGAATACGTATAGGATTTGGCATCAATAACCCCAGGGTCTGCAGCGAACAACTAGCCAAGGAGGTAGCTGAGGTTTCCAAAGAAACAGGATGTTTCATAACTATGCACCTCGGAGAAACCAAAGCAGATATTGTTGATCTAGCCAAGAGAAACACCACCCCCGGAGAATTAGTCACCAAGTCAGGAATAGCCCAACGAGGAGCAGTCTTCGCGCACGGTGTCTGGCTAAGCGACAAAGATATAGCACTACTAGCAAAAGCAGGAGCCTCAGTGGCCCACTGCCCCTCCTCCAACATGAAGCTAGCATCAGGAATCGCGCCTGTCCCTAAAATGCTCAAAGCAAGGCTCAACGTAGGACTCGGATGCGACGGTGGACCAAGCAATGATTGTTACGACATGTTCCGAGAAATGAAGACGGCGAGCTTACTCCACAAGGTGGCGGCCTTGGATCCTACTATCATATCTTCCATCGAGGTGCTCGCGATGGCCACCATCAATGGAGCGAAAGCCCTCGGCGTACAGGACCAGCTAGGCAGTATAGAGAAGGGTAAGAAAGCGGATTTCGTGCTGGTTGATTTGAAGAAGCCGCATTTCTTCCCGCTGCAAGGTGTGAGCAGCGACCTCGTCTATTCTGCTCATGGATATGATGTTAGCCACGTTGTGGTTGATGGCAATGTACTAGTCGAAGATAGGCAAGTCAAAAGCATGAGTGAGGAATCAGTGTTAAACGAAGTTAGTAGACAAGCTCAGCGAATGCTCGACAGGGTACATGCAGCCAAATAAAGGGAATGCCAACCTGTCCCATAGATAGTTTACCCGTAATGCCGTTTCAGCCTTGAGCGTCATGTCTGAATGAATGGATCAGAAACACGATACATTCTCGCCGCCGTAGGCGTCTTAGCACTCATATTGGGCGGCCTGGAGCTCGTTCCCGGACTCACACCCCAAGGAAACCGCGCCCTCGCCCTCACAATCTTCGCCGCCACATGGTGGGTCGCCGAACTCCTGCCAGGACCACTCACCAGCCTGCTCATCCCCATCCTCGGGATAGTGTACATCGGTATCGACACCCCCACCGCACTAGGGGGATTCACGGTGCCCCCAGTCTGGTTCTTCCTCGGCGCCTCCATGATGATGACGGCAGTAATGGAAACGGGCTTAGGGGAGCGGATCGGGACACGCATCTCGACCAGTATCCGAATCACCCAAGTGAGAACACTAGTCGCGATGAGCTTTCTCCTCGGCGTGCTCTTCAGCCCCGTCCTACCGAGCCTTGTGGGAAAATACTTCGTGCTCCTGCCCATCTACATCGGCCTACTGAAAAAGCTTGGCGTCGAGCCCAAGTCGAAGGAGGCTGTCTGGGCGATGATGTCCCTCGCCATCGGGCTGCGGACATCCTCCATCATGGTCCTAAACGGGGACACCCTGAACATAGTGGTCGCAGGGCTGCTTGGTCTCCAACGAGGTCAGCCGGTCTCCTGGAGCGAGTACTTGGTGACGTTCGGGGCCCCAGCCATCGCCTGGACTCTGTTCAGCTTTGGCCTGATCGCAGTCCTCTCGCCGAGGACACGGTTTAGGGAGCAGACTCCCACGCAGGCAGAGAAGCCACCACCGCTTACCAGCAAGGAGAGACGTGTCTTGTACTTGCTCATAGGTGGGATCCTTCTCTGGGCCCTCGACTTCACGCACGGGATAGATCCGGCATGGATAGCGCTCTTCCTGGGAATCATTTCTTTCGCACCTAGAATCGGGGTGTTGGATGCCAAGCATCTTGCGAAGGTCGACTACGGGCTCTTCCTCTACGCGGGTGGCGCGATCAGCCTCGCATCCATCCTCATCTCCTCGGGCCTAGCCGCCTCGCTCAGCAAAAGTCTACAAAGCATCGCAGGCGATCTCGATCTTTTCACGGGCTTCTTCCTGTTCAGTATCATGACTTCGATTGTCCACCTAGGCATGACGGGAATCGCCACCGCCAGCACGGTTCAACCCATCTCCATGCAGTTCTTCTCCTCGACTGGCGCGAACCCTGTGCTCGGAGCTGCAGCCACGCTAGCCGGCAATGGTTGGTTCATCTTCCCCTACCAGCTCATCCCGACGCTCGTGATCTACCGCGCCGGGTGGGTGAGCATGAGGGACTGGATCAAGGTTGCAGCCATTTGGTCGCTCCCTAGCCTTGTTGTGCTCCCGTTGTTCTACTATGCTTGGCTAGTCTAGTGGGCCTGAGCTACATGGGCATTAGGGCGACATTTACGATTGCCGGAAAGCATAGTCGTCACCCAAGAAATACAAACGCTTCGCCGCACACATGCACTAGGAATATTCTAGCTAACCACACTGAATTCAAGGTAGTTAGCCATATCAACTCGGCTGGAAACATATGGGTTAATAGATTAGAAGACGCCGGGTATGGTTTGGCGGCGAAGCCTTCGGACATCCTCGGTCAGGCTGGGGAAGTCTAGTTTTGCCAAGTCCTTCGCCTCCTCGAGTTTCCGCTCCTCCGCAGAGGTTTTGCGGCTTAAGAAGACGATCTGGTCATCTGTGAAGAGGCCTGATAATTTGACGGTGTCGATGAGGGTTTGACGCCTCAATTCTTGCAGGTTCTGAGGCTGGGGGTGGATGGTTAGGTATTGCTCTGCTGGTTTGAATTGTTCTCTCAGGTCTTCTATGGCCCAATCGGGTAG
>JACQRY010000076.1 GCA_016206275.1 Nitrososphaerota archaeon | reverse complement strand
GAGTAATATACACTGGAGTTCCCCTGTTAGCCTATGATAACTTGGGACTTTCGAAGGCAGTCGTTGGAGGAATGTTGGGTTTGGCAAGCGTAGCTTCCTTCGCCGTATTGTATCCGATCGGGTACCTGTCGGACAAATTCGGTAGAAAACCCTTCATGATTTTGGCCTTATGTTCATCTGCTCTTCTAGTATTCATATTGCCCAGAGTGAATGACGTAAACCTCCTGACATTGGCAATATTGCTCTATGGTCTGGCCTTAGGGCTACACGGACCGACGCCAGCATGGTTCATTGATCTGACCCCCGTCAATGCAAAGGGAAGTGCGATGGGAATGTACCGTTTCATAAATGACATAGGTCAGGCCTTAGGGCCAATCTTGGTGGGCACCATGATAGAGTTGACGCGCAGCGACAAAATACAACCGTTTCCATTTGACTTCATAGTCATATTGCAATTAGTGGTAGCCGTTCTAATAATCAAAGCAAGAGATCCTGTAGCCAAGAGATCTATCAACCCTAAAGCGGGCAACCCATCATAGAACATAAATCCGCACCAAAATCGTCACGAAACTGCAACAGATTCTCATCGAAGCCCTTTATACATGCCTAAACACCACTTTGCAAGGCTTGCATTGTCCGCCATCGAAGATCTCTTGAAAGACGCTTTCAAACTCAGCCTATACGAGACCAAAGTCTACTTAGCCCTACTCAAAGGAACCATGTCAGCAAATCAAGTATCACAAGCCTCAAGAGTACCTCTACCAAGAGTCTATGATACGCTAAGAAGCCTCGAGGAGAAAGGTTTCGTCGAAGAAGCAGGAGACAAGTTCCAAGCCTTGCCGCCGAAACAGGTGTTACAGGGACGCGTAGCACAGTTCGAAGAACTTTTCAGAAGAGAACAGGAGGAACGCCTGAAAGCCACAAAACGCCTCCTTAACACGTTGGAGGCCCAGTACCAGAAAAGAGAAATTGAAGACCAAGAGATAAATCTTCTAAGAGGTATACATTCAATAGCAAACCGGTTCGCTGAAATATTCCAAGGCTCGCAAGACATCATTCTTGGGGTAAGGAAAGCCATCGCAGCTAAGGATCTCTTCAAACCGTATTTGGCGCGGACAGATAGAAGCAAGAAAGTGAGGATCTTGATCTCAAAGGATGTCGAAGTTTCCAGAGAGGACTTGGAGACAGCTAAGAAGGCTGGTGCGGAGCTGAGACGCTGTGGGATATTGCTCTTCGACGTCATGGTTTCAGACGACCGGGAAGTGCTGATAGGTGTTCCAGATCCGTTGAGCGAAGATGTATACCATTCCATAGCCATCTGGCTTAGAAACCCTTCTTTCGCGAAGTCGATACGCGAATCATTGGAGCAGCTTTGGAGCACAGGCGAAAAAGCTATCTGATAATTCTATGCGTGACGAATCCATTCATGAGACCCGTCGACATACAGCTCCTTCTTGAATAAGGCTGGCTCAGACTTGTAGCGTTCGACAGCCTCCCTCAACCCTGCAAACACTGCGTCGCGGCTGCGACCCGCGGCAGCCACAAAGACCACGCCTTCTCCAATATCAAATTCCCCTATCAAATGGTAGATGCGGACAAGGTTCAACTCATACTTCTTCTCCGTTTCGTCACAGATCTTTTGCATAACCTTGTTGGCATGCTCCTCATAGGATTGCATCTCCAGCTGCGCTACACCCTTCCCGTCCTTACCCACATTCTTCACAATACCCACGAAAGTTGCGAAAGCGCCCACGTCCCCAGGGAGGCCTTCGAGTAGCATCCTGTACAGAGAGATAAAGTCCGCTGACCCTTTAGGGTAGACCCCAGCCTTAAGCGTCTTTAGCTGCTCCACGGTTTAGATGTGGGGAGAAGTAGCCTAAATAGGTTAAGGGTGAAGCCATGGCGCTCAAATTACGCCATAAGCTCTCGGTAGGATTGAAGTATCTTGTAGTCTATCACGTAGAGACAGATGGTCTGATATGATTGCTTAACATGCCGTTCCGACCTTGTGGCCAGTAGCTTTTTCCTCCTCGAATCGAAGCTTCTGTGAAGGGAGGCGATGAATTCAGGCAGGGACACCGACAGCTGACATTGTGTGGCAGCCTATGGATGTTCTGGTAGCAGAATTAGAAT
>JACQRY010000010.1 GCA_016206275.1 Nitrososphaerota archaeon | reverse complement strand
GGGCAGGGAGATCCTGTCACAATAAGCAGCAGCTTGTTATCATTGAAACACCCCTAACCTCCCCCACTAGCATATTATGATTTTCAGCACTCATTCGGAGCTTAAGTATTGCCAAGAGGCATCGTGAGCAACTCCATACCAGACAAATCTTATCATACGAATAGAGGATTTGTTTTATGTTCGTCAATTGACGAAGAAAAAACCCGAACATGTTAGGGTATTATATACTAGGAATCGGTTGACTGGGTCAATGATAAGCGGCAGATGGCTGTTGTTATCGGTTTCTGTAATAGCAATACTAGTTTCAAGCACTATACTCATAGCATTATCGATATTGGCGGTACCTGTACAGGCACAGCAACAGAATCTTTCTGGGAGCAATATGGGACTAACCCTAGGCAAGGACTGGTGGTATACAAATGCAAACCAGTGGGGACAAGGATACCAACCACAGAACCAGATGACTAAGGATAACATACAGTTCCTAGAGATGAAGTGGATTTATCCTTGGCCGGCAGCGCCTGGCAAAGTAGGAGGATACCCGGCCACGAGTGTGGGTGCAACCGCAAGTCCGCTGGTAGTAAATGGGATCCTCTATGTTCTCGACAACGCATGCAGTGTTAATGCCTTCGACCTTGCAACAGGCAAGCTTTTATGGAAATTTACTCCGAAGCTCGACTTTGACAGGGATAGTAAGGCCGGAATTCTTCAGTATATGCTACCTAATACCGGTTGCCCTGCTCTGCCACCGCATGCTTTCAGCTATTTTGAAGGCAAGCTTTACTATTTAACGGTTCCGTGTACTCTCCACATCGTAGATGCGTTAACTGGCTCACTCAAAGGATCGATAGGTCCGTTGTGCACCCCCGAAGCTGGAATTGAGGGCAACACGCCACCTCCCCTTGGGAGTCGCTATACCAGTGGCTATTCCTACCCCCCTGTCTTCGACCAGAAAAGGCGTGTAATGATAGTACCAACCGGTATGACACAGGGCGTCAATATTGACAAAGGCAGAGGGTTCTTCCAAGGCTACAATGTTGATACACTGCAGAAGCTCTGGACACTCTACGTGTGCCCAAGGATGGATAGGAATGATAGGGACTGGCAGCAGCAGATGTTGAGGCTGAGGAGTGAAGGCAAGATCTGGTTCCATGTAGGGCCTTTTGCAGGTGATTCACAGCCAGGTAGAGGAATAAATGCACGTGATATCCCGGAATCCTTCATAGCTGAAGACTGGGGGATGTTCTCTGAGAGGTTTCCAGGGAGAATCGACAACCGGAGGGTAACGGGTTTCGCAGGGACATGTACGGGAGCAGGGTGGAGCCACTGGTCTGTAGATGAGGACGAGGGGACTGTCATCCTTACAACAAATCAGATGATTCCGGATTGGAACGCTACCTTCAGGCCCGGACCAAACCTATTGGGGGAGTCAATCTTCAAAGTAGATGTGATGACAGGTAAAATCCTTTGGGTCTTTCAAGCGGGAACACGTGGCCTCCATGACTTTGAGTGTTCATGGAATAACATCATAGGTTTTGCAGATGTTCCAGGGAGAGGAAGGACGAAACTGGTAATAAAGGGCTGTAAGACTGGCACGCTGCAAGTACTCGACCACGCAACAGGAGAGCCCATACCATGGGTCAATGGCAACCCTTGGGAACCACCAGTCGTTAAGAGGAGCAAACATACCCGACTAAACGACCCAAGGAGTTTCTCTGATCTCTTCGAGAGGAATTGGGCGAACTGGCCTGATAAAGGTCCCTTTATACAGCAACCACCCGGAAGTGGAGGATTCGAATCAGACCTAGCCTATGACCCCGTTAGGCAGACTATTTATGGGGGAGCATATTACCTGCCAGCCTGTACACAGGTGTTACCAGTAGATCAATACGCAGTTTCTAGCAGAAGTTCACCGGCTAGAGAGCAATGCTGGCCTGATCGTAACTTTCCAGTACCAGAGGCGACCTTCTATGCAATAGAAGCGGGGACGGGCAAAATCAAGTGGGAATTCAATGTCCAGAAATTCGGGTTCAGGGGCGGGGTCACACTAAGTGGTGACATGGTCATATTCAATATGGTCGATGGGAACCTCCGCTTCTTGGACGCAGATACTGGCAAGCTTGTGATGCAGCGGTACATGGGGAATGGAATGTCTGTTGCTCCAATTATCGCAGCTGATGCGAATGGGAAGATGCGTCTGATCACTTACGTAGGAGGCCCAGGGGCTGGGGGATATGGATCAACTTTTGGACCGACTCCAGGTGCTCTGGTTGTGTCGGGCTTGCCAGAGGTACTGCCAAAAGAGACCGTGATCACTAAAGAGATCATAAAGGAAGCTCCAAAGGAAGTTCTCAAGGAAGCACTCAAAGAGTTACCCAAGGATGTACTCAGCGAGGTAGCACCAACCCAAGAAACGATAAGCCCCATCTCATATGCCATAGTGGGCATCGGCGTAATCATGCTTGTAGT
>JACQRY010000077.1 GCA_016206275.1 Nitrososphaerota archaeon | reverse complement strand
TCGTTGAGGGTGCTGACTACTTGTGGAAGAAAGCCAGCTCTATCCGCCACCTCCAGCAATACTTCGGCGTTATTGCAGAGCTTATCGTAGGGAGGGTCGAACGGCGGGCTCATAGATGGCTTCGCTGCATACCAGAATCCAGGTTCATCTACCCTATTGTACATGCTTTCGGCTAGCCTTTCCAGATAATGTATGTCAGGAAAGACTAGGTCTGCGATGTTGGAAGTATCATCAAGTTCGACGGCGAAGTTTACTATGAACGGTATCTTCTTCAAGGCTTCTACCACTATTTCGGGTGCAATAGTGTTCTTGACGGGGTTCTCACGATACATGAGCAGAATTTCAGGGATAGGCGAGTCCGTGTCGAAGCCAAACTTATTTGGCTCCAGAAGAGCTGGAATCATCATCGCGCTTGAGTATGCTGCTACGGGAAAGAGCTCGAAGAGGTCAAGACGCTTAGGCTTAACCACAGCCCTATTGGGATATGGCCCTCTCCAGCGGACCACTCCACTGTCCTTCACGGCCATTAAGCCATCCTGGGTGACATATTCCTCTGCACGGGGATGCCCCTGAATGCCGCCTGGAACCTGAATTGCACCCATCAAAGTTGGCAGTAACATTATCGCGAAGCCAGCCAGATACGCATGCTTATGCGCGCTCAGGCCCCGGTACCAAACCACGGAAACCGGCCTATATGGAACCTCAGCCCCATCGATGTTTATCGTCTTTCCGATGCATGCCGATTCGCCGTACTCTTTGGCTATTCGCCGTATCGTTTCAGCGGGGATAGTTGTTATCTCAGAAACTTTCTCTGGTGTGTATTTCTTGACGTGATCCTTGAGGAGCTGGAAGCTGGGTGAGCAGGGGGCATCGTTAGCAACATAGCTTCCTTCCAGAGCATGATCTTTGATCGCTGGATCATCGAAGCATTTGGCCTTGCCATCAACGGGATCCCATATCAATGGCTTTTCGCTCTCTGAATCTCTGATGTAGAGACCGTTCTCGCCTATGAGGTAGGATGCGTTCGTCTTCCCTTTTAGAAACTTGGCGTCGTAAATACCATACTCATTGATTAGGAGGTTAACCAAGGCTAGGATGAAGGCTGCATCGGTTCCGGGCCTAATAGGTATCCACTCCTCAGACCTGGAGGCAGCATGCGAGCAGAGCGGGTCAACGACAACCACTTTGACTTCGCCGGGTCTCTTCTCAGCTATGTGCCTCGCGACGTTCATGGTGTCATAGTGGATTATGGAACCTGCTTGGGAGCCTATCAAAAGCAGGTATCTAGCGTATTCCGCGTCAGGGGTGATCTCGAAGGTTGCGGTATTGAGGAGGGATGGGGGATGGACCGCGTTGCCGCAGAAACATGCAGCGCTTAGAGTGGACTTTTGGCATTGGAGAGCGTTGCACCAAGCCGCTTGAACCCCAAAATAGGTGCCCCAGTGATCGAAGGTAGAGACCAGTATCTTACTCGGGTTATAACCCTTCGGGTCTTGAAGTAGTCTCCTAATTCTGTCTGCGAAGATGTCTATTGCTTCGCTCCAAGATATCTCCTTCCATTTCGGATCAACTCCCACTCCTTTCTCAGGGTTGGTGCGTATAAGGGGCTTCGTTACACGTTTAGGTGAGTGTAGGGATAGGAAACCGGACAAACCCTTGGCGCAAAGATGCCCGTAATTCCTAGGATTATTGGGGTCTCCTTCTAGCCTGATCACTTGACCATTCTTTTTGTAAGCCAATAGCCCGCAAAAGTTTTGGCAAAGATTACACGCAGACCTAACGACTCCATCAGGATCGTCACGGCCTTTCATATGATTGGCGATAAGCTCCATTTTTGCAGCTGAGTTTGAGATTCCCTGCTAATAACCATTCTTAGACGGGATGTTTCAGCTTCGATCTGGGAGGAATGGCCAAAATAAGCCGGATCGAACTCCGTTTACAGAGCAGACGCGTTTATCTGACGCTTGCCTAATCCATATGAACCATGATGGATCCCCTCAAGTATATTCAATCTAAATGGGTCTACGGCTATCATCGGCCAATCGAGGCGATAAAGAAACTAGATCTGGAAGCGGGATCCTCTCTGCTAATACTTGGATCAGGCCTAGGTAAGACAGCTACAATGGCGGCAAAGCGTTTCAAATGCAATGTGATCGGAGCTGAGTTCTTCCCCTTCTTCGTCGACAAAGCCAACAAAAGAGCCCAGAACGAAGGATTAGCCGACAGAGTCAACTTCGTGCCGATAGATCGCGACAAGCCTTATC
>JACQRY010000081.1 GCA_016206275.1 Nitrososphaerota archaeon | reverse complement strand
GCCTTAAGACGATCTTCCTGTCACCCTTTTTGCAGTCGAACTTTAAATCCGGGCTTATCGATAGACCGATTCGGGCAAGCTCGGCGTTTGCATATGGCAAGTACAAATCAACAAATTGGGAGGTTGCCTTTTCATCCCTGTCGAAGTTCATGCTGTGAGCATTCATCACGTCATACTCCATGGCTCTTTGTACGTTCTTTGTCCCTTCTGAGCAGTACTGCTTCAGGTATCTTCTGTACCCCCCAAAGATTTCGTCAGCCAGCTGTCCAACCAAAATGGCATCATAGCCTTCCTTGCTCGCTCTCTGCGCAGCAAGCATCAAGCCCATCGCTATGCTGATGTCTATCGATGAGGAAACCTCTGCAATATTCTGCACTGATTCTATCCTGCTCTTGATTTCCTTCTCACTGATGTTTACCTCCATCCATTCAAGCCCGAGTTCTCTTGCTGCGTGCTTTGCAACGGTGGCATCATATGAACCTGCCACAGATACGGAAACTGCGAGAACCTTTGTGAACTTGCTTGCCATAACTGCAATGAGCGAGCTGTCTACACCGCCTGAAAATGACACTGCAATGCGTTTTCGCCCGTTTACTCTGTTCTTTACGGAAGCCTGCAGAACATTCAAAATGCTTTTTCCATCGGCTTTATGAATCTCTGTGGCTCCCCGCAGATAGTCGTAACGTGCCAATTTCTGCAAGGAATTTCTTTCCCAAGCAAAGACGCTTGATGGAGGGACGCTTTTGATCTCCTCCAAACCGAGAACTGCAAGAGCTTTCTTCTCGCTTGCTACTGCAAAGAGTTTCTTGCTACTTGCATAGTACAGGGGTTTTGTGCCCAGAGAGTCCCTGCCGAAAATCATGTAATTTTCATTTGGAATTACAAAAGCGAATGAGCCATCTTCGTGAAGCAATTTTCTTGCTGTCCTTGATGACGGATTTTCTGCAAGCGCGTCAAGGTATCCTTCTTTGCTGAATATGTCGCCGTGAATGAAGCCATTGCCAGCTTTTTTGGCCAAATAAGAGGCTCCGTAAACCACGCATCGTTTGCTCCTAATAGAAACGTAACCATTCCATACCCTATGTGACATTGAACCTAGTGCATCTTCTAGCTTCGGAACTTCCCTGCCTAAAGAAACTGCTCCAAGAAGACCTCTGACTTTTGCTATCAATGATGGGAACTCTCTAACTGCTGCTTTATCTTGGCTGCAACCTTCGGCCCTATCTTGGGCACCTTCGCAAGGCTTTCGACAGAGGTCTTTGCCAGCGTTGAAATCTCTGTATATCCTGCTCTGTAAAGCGCCCTTGCCCTTACCCTGCCTACACCTTCAAGCCTTACAAGAGGCAGAAGTTCTGCCTTGATGCCGTTTTCGACTCTTAATCTTAATTCGGAAGACTCTCCGTACAAGTCTGTCCTGCCCATGAGTTTGGCAATCTCTGCAAATGAATAGCATAGCCATTCCGCGCTGTCAACTGCCCTGTGCAAGTCCCCAGGCTCCACATCGAACTGCTCGAGAATCTTGTCCTCGCCCCATTCGTTTATCCAAGCGTGCAAGACTTGGAGTGTCCTAAATGGGTCGAAGAACCGCTGTTGGCTTTCGAAATTATCGTGGTTGATTTGGTATAGAAATTCCATCTGGTGCTCTTCGGCAAAAATGTTCGCATTGTCGTAGTCCTTCGACCTCAGAGAGAACTGCGGTGTGAAATCTGGACACGAGGCTATCAGATGCAATAGACCTATGGTATGAGAACCTCCCTTCTCAGCCTTCAATATAGCCCTCCTGAAAACGACGCCCGTTGCGGGGTCTATGTAGAGCATGGAAACCCTCTTTCCGAACTCCGTAGCAATGAACCTCTCTCCCCTTTTCTCTACGAGCTTCTCATCGAGAAGATAGTCCAGAGCGCTGTTTATCCTCTGTGCAACCGTCGCCCTTCTGTATTGCGCGGCAAAGAGAGTCTTGAGGAATATCTCCTCCAAGTCGCCCATGTTCACTCCAGGCAAGGACGCTATAGCTGCCAATAGATGTGTGCGCAGAGGGGATATATTGGAAAGCTGCGAATGTATAGGCTCGGGCTTGCCCTTGATGTAAGTATCGAATATTTCTTCTGCCTCGACATCCGAACTCGCCAGCAGAATAGTTTCTCCAGCATCGTCGTATTTTGGCCTTCCTGCACGGCCGCACATCTGCTTGTAATCGAGGACGCTTATCGGAGCCTGCCCTCCAGCTACAGCATCGTATCTGTACAGACTGTTTAGAACGACCCTCCTCGCAGGCAAGTTCACTCCAGCGGCGAGAGTTGGGGTAGCGGCGAGAACCTTCAATATTCTATCCCTGAAGCCATTCTCTATAATGGTTCTGTGTTCGCCAGATAGCCCCGCATGGTGGAATGCCACTCCTTTTGATACGATTTGAGTAAGCGTTCGTGAGAGCTCCGTTTCTTCTCCAGTCTCGGCAACTTCGCTAGCAAGTTTCCTTGCACCTGCCTGCTCTTGAAATGTTAGCAGGTTTGGCACGACTTCGGAGGCCTTCTGAGCCAGACTTACGGCTCTCCTCCTTGTTTCTGCAAAGATTAGCGATTGCCCTCCGTCTTTCAATATATCGACAGCGGCATCGATTGGAACCCCTCTTCCCGTGCTGGGAACTTTTCTTACTGTGCCGTCTGCAAAGCGTATCTCATTGTAGCGGAATATACCTTCGTTCAATTTGACAGGCCTCCATGCGTTGTTGATTAGAGTGGCACCTAGCCATCCCGCCAAATCCTTCGAGTTCGTTATAGTTGCGCTGAGAGCAAGAATCTGCGCATTATCAGCAAGGGATAGAATCCTTGCAAGAATCATCTCTAATGTAGGGCCTCTGTGGTTTTCTCCGATAAGATGGATTTCATCGGCAACGTATAGCTTCACATCGTCGAGCCATGAGACCTGATGTCGCAGAATGGAATCGAACCTTTCGTTTGTCAGAATGATAATGTCTCCGCTTCCAAGAGATTCTCCAGAAGAATCGTAATCGCCAGTTGAGATTCTAACCCTTACCTTATCACCATTTTCCTTTTGGAGTTCTTCGAGCTTCTTGAACTCTTCAAATTTTTCGTTTGCCAAAGCACGCAAGGGAGTAAGGTAGACGACCTTGCCCCGATTCTCCAGAACCATTTTTGCAGCAGCTAG